>JAIFMW010000224.1 GCA_020048105.1 Deltaproteobacteria bacterium
GGCCGCGTGGTGGCCACCACCAGGTAGCCGCTGCCATCGGCGAAGGGGTAGCGCAGATGCCAGAGCTTGCCCTGTTTCTCCACGTATTTCACTTCGAGATCCGACAGCGCGGTCTGGCTGGCGGGATCCCACTGGATCATGCGGGGGCCCTTGTAGATGCGGCCCTCTTTGTAGGCTTCCACGAAGACCTTGCGCACGGCCTTGTTGAGATCGGGATCCATGGTGAAGCGCTTGCGGCTCCAATCCACGCTGGCGCCCATGCGACGCAACTGGTTTTCGATGGCACCCTGGTTTTGTTCCTTCCAGCTCCAGAGCTTTGCCAGGAATTCCTCCCGGGTCAGGTCATGGCGGGTCTTGCCGGTTTCGGCCTTGAGCTGGCGCTCCACCACCATTTGGGTGGCAATGCCCGCATGATCCACGCCAGGTACCCAAAGGGCGTCAAAGCCCTGGGCTCGTTTGAAGCGGGTGAGCACATCGTGCAGCGTGAAGACCAGCGCATGGCCCATATGCAGATTGCCCGTGATATTGGGCGGCGGGATCACGATGGACCAGGGTTTCTTGTCGCTTTTGGGTTGGGCCTCGAAGATCTTCGAGGTTTCCCAGGTCTCATACCACCGGGTCTGGGCGGTCCTGAAATCAAAAGCCTTATCCATATCGCGCATGCAAAATCCCAAATAAAAAATGGGAAGCGCAGGAGGTTTGGGTCCCTGACGCTTCGCTGATCCAATCCATCAGTCTACCGGCGGAGCAGGGCGGGTTCCATTCACCTTGTCGCCGGTCCCCACCGGCCATTCACCGATTTTCCTCCAGGGGTGGCCGAAACCCTGAAATATCCCTCCTAAACGACACCATTCTTGCTCCCGTAAGCCTTTTCATCGACGTGTTCGAGTTCTTTTTAATTGGGAGTTTCCATGAAGAAACGCTGGTGGATCCTGGGGGCCTCAAGCCTTGTGGTTGTGGCCGTGTTGGTGGCAGCGGGCAAGGGCGGGAAGCCTGGCAAGGCCGGTGAGGCCGAAACGCCCTTCCGTTTGGGCAAGGTTCAGCAGGAGGATTTGCAGATCAGCGTGCGCGAGGTGGGCGCCGTGGATCCGGTCACCAAGGTGGATGTCAAGAGCACCGTCAGCGGCAAGATCGTGGGCCTGAAGGTGCGCGAAGGGGCCGTGGTTAAGGCGGGAGAAGTTCTGGCCGAAGTCGAGCCGGACGTGAACCAGGCCCAGACCCTTTCGGATGTAAAAGGCAACCTTTCCCAGGCCAGGGTCAGTTTCAAGAATTCCGAGCGGGATTTTCAACAGCAGGCTTCGCTCTTCAAGGAAGGTCTCATTTCCGAGCAGGCCTATCGTGGCGCCAAAACGACCCGCGATCTGGCCGAGGAATCCTTCAAGTCCGCCGAGACCCGCTATCAGATCGTTGAGGATCGAGGCATTCCCATCAGTGGCAACGCCACCAGCCAGCGAGCCCGCGTGACCGCGCCCATGAATGGCGTGGTGATCAAGAAGGGCGTCGAGTTGGGCGACACGATCACCAGCGGCGTCTCCAGCTTCAGCGCGGGCACCGTAGTGTTCACCGTGGCCGACCTGAAGAGCCTGATCATCCGAGTGAATCTCAACGAAGTCGATATTGCGAAGGTCCAGGTGGGTATGCCGGTTCGGGTGAACCTGGACGCCTATCCCCAGAGGACGTTCACGGGCAAGGTGCGCTTCGTGGCACCCGCCGCCAAGGTGGCCGACAAGATCAAGGTCTTCGAAGTGGAAGTGGCCCTGGATGAACTCACCGAGGCCTTCCGCACCGGTATGAGTGCCAACGTGGAAATCCTGGGTGAACGCCGAACCAAGGCCCTGTCCATTCCGCTCGAAGCCTTGCACCGCAAAGATGGCCAAACCGTGGTCTATCGGCTGAAGAAGGACCTCAAGCCCGAAAACTACAAGCAGGCCAAGGAGGCCCTCGCCGGTCGTGGCAAGTTCACTTGGCTTTCGGAGCATTGGAAAGAATTCTTCGAGCCCGTCACGGTCAAGGCTGGCTTGGCAACCCTGGAGCGGGTGGAAGTGATCTCGGGTCTTTCAGAAGGCGATCAGGTTTGTCTGGAAGATCCCACCCGGAAGAAGGTCGAGAAGGACGAGGACATGTAGGGGCGCTAAGACCCGGTTGCCCGGGTCTTAGGTTGAAAAAATCCGCCCAAACTTTAGGAGAGTTCTATGCGTCCCGTTATTCAGACCCGTGCGATTACCAAAACATTTGGCAGCAATGGCACGGCCGTTCACGCGCTGCGCGGCATTGACCTTGATGTGGAGCCCGGTGAATTTGTGGCGCTGATCGGGCCGAGCGGCTCGGGAAAATCCACGCTCATGGCTATTCTGGGCTGCCTGGATCGCCCCACCGGCGGCACTTATACCTTGGATGGCGAGGAAGTGCAGGGGCTCTCGGGCCGGGAATTAGCTGCCATTCGCAATCGCAAAATCGGATTCATCTTCCAGGCCTATAACCTGCTGCCGAAGGCGTCTGTGCTTCGCAACGTCGAACTGCCCCTGCTTTATGGTGGGGTGGGTCGCAAGGAACGCCGCGAGCGGGCCATGCATCTGCTGGAGCAGGTTGGCATTCCGGAAAAAGCCATGAAGCTTCCGGGCGAACTTTCCGGTGGGCAGAAACAGCGGGTCTCTATTGCGCGGTCCTTGGCGGCCGGTCCGGCATTGCTTTTGGCGGATGAACCCACGGGTGCCTTGGATTCCAAGACCGGTGCCGAAATCCTGGAACTCTTCGGGCAGCTCAACGCCGCGGGCAATACGGTGATGCTGGTGACCCACGATCTGGGCATCGCTGCACAGGCGCGTCGGCGCGTGGAAATTTCGGATGGCCTCATCGCCTGCAACGAGATGAACCCATGAGTCGAGGGATTCTGCGGGAACGTGTCTTCGAGGCCTGGACCGAGATCCGTGAAAACTTAGGCCGCGCCACCTTGCAAAGCCTTGGGGTCATGCTGGGCGTGGCCTCGGTGCTGGGCGGGTTTTCCATTACGGATTCCATGCGGCAGCGGAGCGAACAACTGTATGTGAAATTGGGCGGCCTGGACAAGCTCACCGTGCAAAACAACCCGGTGGTTTCCGAAGGCAAACCAACTGCGATGCGGGCAGCCAATCTAGGGCTTCGACAGGAAGATCGCGATGATACCGAACAGGTGAAGCCCGAGGATGTTCAAGGCGTTTCCATGGTGAAAGGCATGCGCGGGCGGGTGCGTTCGGCCTTTGCGGATCAGGAGCGTTTCGTGAGTGGTATCGGTGGCGATTTCCTCGCCATGGAAGGCTATGAAGTGGCCCAGGGGCGGGGCATTTCCACCCAGGATCTCAGCTCTGCCGCACCCGTGGTATTGCTGGGAAGTGAAGCCGCAGAGACCTTCTTTCCCTCGGGTAATGCCTTAGGCGCCACGATCCGGGTGGGCAATACGCCGGTCCAGGTGGTGGGCGTGCTGCAAAAACGCTATTTCCGCTTCAGTAAAACCGAAGGTCGGCACAACATGTTCCGGCGCCAGAACCGAGTGATCGCGGTGCCTTCCAGTCTGGTTCAGCGGCGCCTTCAGGGCGATGTTCATAGGCGTTTGGATCGCATCACCTACCGTTTGCCCAATATCGACGTGATGCCTGCCTTCACGCAGGCACTGCGTAGCATCATCAAACCCAATCACCGCTTGGAAGATGATTTCCGCCTCGACGATGTTCAGGCCCGCATCCGCAAGCGGAATAACAATGGCGAAGCCTACAACCTGATCTTCATGTTAAGTGGCGTTCTGGCCTTGTTGGGTGGCGGGTTGGTCAACGTGAATATTCAACTGGCGGGCCTCAAGGAACGGGTGCGGGAAGTGGGCATCAAGATGGCCATCGGCGCGCCAGGTTCGGAGATCTTCAAGGGTTTTATGACCGAGGCCTTGCTGCTGACTGCTCTGGGTGGCTTTGTCGGCTTGGGCATAGGTGTGGCCTTTTCCTGGGCCATCACCTGGGTGCTCGGTGTGCCTTTGAAGATGAGCCTCGCCAGCTTTGTTTGGGCGTACGTCATGGCCACTGTTTTTGGGTTCCTCTTCGCCCTTTACCCCGCTCGGAAGGCCTCGAAGCTGTCTCCTATGGAGGCTTTGCATTATGAATAGCGGCCTTAACGCTTTGCGAGGTGATTCACTCCCTGTGGGGCCCTGCTCCGCACGCTCCACTGGAGCGTGCTACACGACCCACATGGTCGTGACCGATGGAGGCCTTGCACTATGAGTGATGGTGTCGATTCTGTGTTTGAAAATTCGCTCCTGGTGGAGCCCAGTCCAACCACCCACAAGGCCAAAATCTCCCGCTTTGCCTGGGCTGGCCTTCTCTGGGAAGTTGTCATTAGTGGCCTGCGCGAATTGTGGTCCCACAAGCTGCGCTCCTTGCTGACTCTAACCCTGCTGACGTTGGGTGTATTTGCTTTGGTGGTGATGACCAGCGTGATGGATGGCGTGGTGGACAAGGTCTCCATGGGCTTCAAGGGCCTGTCCTTTGACGGCACCATTCAACTCAGCCAAAAGGCCCCCGAAACCACCGAAGAGCAAAAGCGGTTCGCCATGAGTCCCGGGCTTCGCTACGAGGACCTTTCCCGGCTCGCGGCTCCTCATCCTTTAGTGAAGGCCTTTTTGCCGCGCGCCACCAGACCCGCCAGCATCCGCATTGGCACCGGGTTGGAACGCACCTTCGCCACCGGCGTGACGCCGGAATATTTTCCTTGGCAGAATCGCCCCATCGCCAGTGGTCGAGGCCTCACCGAAGATGACGCTCGCCGCCGTAGCGCTGTGGCTGTGCTGGGAGGAAGTTTGGCTTCCAAACTCTTCAACGGCACTGACCCGGTGGGACGTAGCGTCAACGTGGATGGCCAGAGCTTTCAGGTCATCGGCGTGCTGGCTCCGCTGCAGATCATGAGTGATGACACCTGGCTCGACGCCAACGGGCTATTGATGCCCATCGAAGCCTACATGGATCGGATGGACCCCAAACACGCATTGGATCGTCTCTACGTGAAGATGGTCCATAAAGAGGATCTGAATGAAGTGACTTCGGCCCTGCTCGCTCGCGCCAAGCAAGCCCATCACGGTATCGATGACGTGGAAACCACGGATCTCGCCGCGGAATTGGTACGGGCCTATCAGCAGTTCGAAGATCAAATTTGGGGCTGGAAGGTAGTCCTTCAGAGCCTTGCCGCCACCGTGCTTCTGGTCGGTGGCGTCGGTGTTCTCAGCGTCATGCTCATCTCTTTTTCCGATCGCCGCTACGAAATTGGCCTGCGGAAGGCCATGGGCGCCACAGATCAGCAAATCTTCGTCCAGTTCCTCCTGGAAGCCCTGGTGCTGGCTGCCTTGGGAGCCTTGGTCGGAACTGTGGCGGGATCCTTTCTTTGCAAAGTGCTTGCCTCGAGTTTCCCGTGGGGCCTCGTGGTGAATACGTTTGGCCTGATCACAGCTTGGGTTGTCGCCCTGGGGCTGGCGCTGATCTTCGGGCTTTATCCCGCCTTCCGAGCGATGCGGTTATCGCCCATGGAGGCCATGCGGTAAAAGTCATACCCCAATGCGCTTTCCTCAACTCCAGAAAGCGCATTGGCATTTTCTCAGCCATTGGGTCCATTTCCCGTTGGATGAACTCAACAATGCTTAAGTGGGATGCTGAGGGCGCAAGTCCATGCTTGTGATACCTAGACCAGCAGCCCGTATAGAACTGGGACCAGTTCGTCGTAAGAATCCCGTCGGTCGTGCACGTGGATGGCCTGGATCTCTTCCACCACGTCCGGAATGCTGGCGTCCCTGCGGTCGGCCACCAGGATGATCGGAGTATCCAGCAGGAGACCGTGTTTCCTCAGCGACTGGAGGATCATCTGCCCGAAGTGGCCCCCGACCTTAAGATCCAGCAGGAGGAGATCGAAGCGGGTCGCGGTGGCAAGTTGTTTGGCTTCCAGAAAGGAACTGGCCACTTTTACCTGTCGGAAATCGTCCTCGCGCATTTGCTCGGCCAGCACCGCGCCGCCTTCCAGACTGGCGGAGAGGATCAGGATTTTCCGGCCGGCCTTGCGTAGCCGCATGGCGGGGCTGGAGGCAGGCCGGGCGGGCTTCTCCTTCACCGTGGGAGGACGAGGGGCCGGGGCTGCCACCACCTCGGAGGCCTTGGCGGCGATTGGCACCTGGACGGGTGCTCCCAGTCGGTCGCCGAGATCAGTCTTCCGCTTCTTCTTCGGAAAGGCCTGGCCGAAGGTCGTGGGGAAGCGCCGCGCCAGGATCCGTTCGATGTTCTTCTGATCCCCCGCTTCCAGGCCCACCAGCAGGAAACCCGCTGAGTCGCCTTCTTTGGCGTGGGTCAGGTGGGCCAGGACCGCACGGCAATGGATATCTGGGGTGAAGGGAAGGCCCTGGATGCGGATGACATCGAAGGTATCGCCTCGCTGCAACTCTGCCGGGTGGCCCTCCAGGGCGCTCAACTCCTCCACGGCGAGCCGAAGGCCCTGAATACTTAGATCCAGGAGCGTTCCCAGGAGCAGCCGCCCAGTTACAAAGGTGCCAACAAGGCGCTCGATGGCGAAGACCTGAATCTCCTCGGCCTGTGTGAAGGTCGCCCGCAAGCGCTCCCGCCGCTCGCCTTGGGTGATGCTGGTGGGAATTCGGAAGACGCCCGTGGAGATGACCTGGGTGTTGGCATTGAAGCGCCGGGCATCCAGCAGGAAGGAGACGAACAGCTGTTGGCCCTCGGGCAGCAGAGGTGTCGTGGTAGTCACGAAGGCGTTCCCGGAGATGCGCTCGATGGTGGTCTCGAAAGGGAGGGCGTCCGACTGCGGAATCCACAGCTGGACGGGCGTCTTCAGGAGGGCGAGTTCGTCCAGGTACGCGCGGATCGTTTCCCCGTCCCTCAGCTCCGCTTTTAGACCAAGATTCGACATATTTGGTTATCCCAGGGATTCGGCAGGTGGTTGGTTCAAGGGCCTTCGATGCTCCAAGTTGGTTGGAACCCTTTTGCCATCTTATCCCGGCCTATTAATCGGTCGGGCTCGGCCAGGGATTAAAGCCGCAGTGCGCCGCACTGATTCTCATGGCATCGGTCGGCTCAGCAATATCTGTAGTTCCGTCTGGGGCGCTGTGAGGTCGGAAGGCAACTCGCCGCGTGTTCTTCCGGGCAAACGGTAGGTTTTTGAATTTTGGCCTTACTTGGGGCGATTCTGCCCGAACTGAGGGAAGTGCACCTCGATGCATTCTGGACAGATGCCATGGGAGAAGCCTGCTTCGGAATGAGTGGAGATGTATTGCTCGAGTTGATTCCAGTAGCCTTGGTCGTCGCGAATTTTCTTGCAATGGGCGCAAATGGGAAGCAGGCCCGAGAGTTGTTTCACGTTGGTCAGGGCCGTCGAAAGTTCTTGATTGCGATCCTGGAGTTCCTGGGTTCGTTGAGCCACGAGAGCTTCGAGTTCAACCTTGTTGCGGGCCAGGGAGGCGATTCGTAACTGGATGAACCCTGCCACGCCAGCGAGAAAGGTGAGGGATGCCAAGCCTATGGCCCACCAGCGTTTCCACCAGGGGTGGCGCACCTTGAACTCAAGGGTGGCAGGGTGCCCAAAGGGGCCTCCGCCGATTGCGGCCTGGACCTCGAAACGGTAGTTGCCGCCAGCCAGCCCAGGGTAATGAATCTTCTGGGAATCTGCATCCCGCCAGGTTGTTTCCAACCCGAGGAGCCTTACCTGAAACCGCAGATCTCGCCCGTTCTGGTAGGAAGGCGTCGCAATGAGAAAACCAAGGTTAGCGTCATCGGTGGGGATGGGGTTTATCAAACCAAAAGGGGGTTCCAGGGTCTGCTTGCCAAAGGTCATTTGCAGCACGTGGGCTTGGGGTGGCTCAGACACGTGGTCCATGCCCAGATCGTCGTACTGGACAAGGCCGCTGGAGGTTCCCACCCACACCTTGCCGCCTTCGGTCATCAGGGCGTGAATGGCGCAGTCTTCGCTGGTCATTCCTTCGTAGCGCCCAACGTGAAGAGGTGGTTCCAAACGATCGAGGCCTTGGTCGGTGGTGATCCAGACTTGATCCTTGTCGTCGACGCGTACGGCATACACCAAATTTGAGCGAAGGCCTTGCCCCTGGTTGCGTTGGTCGAGAATCTTAATTCGATCGCCCTCGAGTCGAATCCGTGTGAGCCCATTGGGTTCCTGGTAATGCACCCAGGCACTTCCATCCTTCATGAAATCCAAGCCTCGAACGGTGAAGGGGCGCAAGCCCTCCTTTTCGGTGAATCGCAGCCAGCGGCCATCCTTGTGGCGCACGAGCAAACCCGCACTCGATCCGGCCCAGAGCTGCCCCTGGTGGTCCTCCCGAAAGCCATAGACGCCGAGGTTGGGCGTTGCGGTGGCTGCTGGAGCCACCTCTTGAATCAGTTTTCGAGTCAGGGAATCCCAGCGTAGGGCTCCAAAGCGTGTGTGGCCCAACCAGATCGTTCCTCGAGAATCCTCCATCACGCTATTGACGGAACTTCCGAAGGCTCCGAGAGGTGCGATTTCAGCTGTTTTTTGGCCGGGGCGGAGCCAGAGCGTGGGCCCCATGGTATTTACCATCCACAGGGTGCCGGTTCGATCCAGGGTTAGCGATTTGATCCGCCGACCCTTGGTGCCGGGAATTGTCTCCAGGCCCTTTGGTCCCATACGCGCGGCCCCATCGTCGGTGGCGACCAATAGCGAACCTTTGCGATCGGTCGTGATGAACCAGACGACTTCACCAAAGCTACTCTTGGATAGCGTGAAGTTGCGCACCCGGCCCCCACCCTGAAGGCGGGCCAGGGCCGGACCCACGGCCCATAAAATGCCTTCGCGGTCGCGGAACATTGATCGCACCCAGCGAAATGGCAAGCCCTGTTCGGCATTCAGCATTTCCATCTGGTCGTGTCGAATATGGAGGGCCCCCTCTTGAGTGGGAAACCAGAGGCTGCCGTCCTTATCGGCCAAGGGTGAGCTATTGGGGGTGAGGCTTGCCGTCAATCGATGCGACTGACTGAGGAAGGCTTTTCCGGAGGGTTCTTTCATTCCCAGATCTCGGCCGGCACCGGCCCATATCCTTCCTTGACGATCCTCGGCGACCAGCATGGGGCCACCGGGAGGAAGTCCATCATCCTTACCCCAGTGGCGGGTGGAACCATCCGGCAGAAACGCCTGAAGCCCGGCCTCTCCGGCCAAATAGATGGCGCCCGTGCAGATGCCCGTGGTGAAACCAAAGAGTCGACCCGTGGGTTTCCAGCGATGTTGGGAGAAGGTCATGCCTTTTTGTTGAACAAAAATCCCGTCGCTGGTGGCGACCCATAACCGCCCTTGGAGATCCATGGCCAGAAGGCTGGCGGGAGCCTGAGGCGAAGCTCCCCCAAAATTGGCCCGTTCAAGGCGCCCATCTTTGAATTTAGCCAGACCGCGAAGCGTCCCGACCCAGACTCCCCCGTCTGTTGCCGGCACCAAGCGGGCGACCCAATTCGAGGGCAAACCATCCTCCGAGGTCCACCGCCGATAATGGGTGCCGTCGTAACGCACGAGTCCATTTTCGGTGCCCAGCCAGATGAATCCCGAAGAGTCCTGGGTGAGGCAGATGACGGCCCCCGCTGGCAGTCCCTGGTCCTGACCCAGGATCGAAAAGGGCAATCGGCCCATGTCCTGCGCTGGCAACCCAATCGCCATTAGCATCCAAGCCAACAGCCACCGAGCCAATTTTCCCGTCACCTGACTTCTCCTGAAAATCACAGAGCCTGAGCAGCCTGTGGAAAGTGCCCGCTAAGTCTGGCACGGATACCTCGCTTAGGGCCTTGCTTCGACAGTTGTGACGACTAAGCCTCTGAAGGCATGGACAGTGACTCGTGCTATCGTCTTACGATGTAATTCTTATTTGGAGAATTTGGCGATGGAACTTCAGGCGCTCGTAGACCGTATCAATGGGTGGGTGTGGGGCATGCCACTCATTCTTCTCTGCCTGGGGGCTGGAGTCTTTTTCTCCTTCTGGACACGCTTCCTGCAGGTGCGTCACATCAAGGGCATGGTTACGCAGCTTTGGCAGGGGCAGTCCTCAGAAAGCGGCATCAGTAGCTTCCAGGGGTTCGCCATGGCGCTGGGTGGACGCGTCGGCACCGGCAATATCGCGGGCGTGGCTACGGCCATTGCCATGGGTGGCCCCGGGGCCCTCTTCTGGATGTGGGCTATCGCATTCTTGGGAGCCGGGTCGGCTTTTATCGAAGCCGCGCTCGCTCAGGTTTGGAAAGAGAAAGTGGATGGCGAATATCGCGGTGGACCTTCCTACTACATCGAGCGCGGTCTGGGCATGAAGTGGTACGCCGTGCTCTTTGCGGGTGTCACCGTGGTTTCCTGCGGGCTCTTGCTGCCGGGTATTCAATCCAACAGCATTGCGGGTGCTTGCCAGAGTGCGCTGCACATTCCTGTGTGGGTCACGGGTCTGCTGACGACCGGACTTCTTGGCCTCATCATTTTTGGCGGTGTCAAACGCATCGGTCGCGTGGCGGAATTGGCCGTTCCCTTCATGGCTCTTGGCTACATGCTCATGGCCGTGGCCATTGTGATCATCGATTTCCGCCGCGTGCCAGAGGTTCTGCGGCTGGTCTTCAGTTCGGCCTTCGGTATGAACGCGGCCTTTGGCGGTATTGCAGGTTCCGCCATCGCCTGGGGCGTGAAGCGTGGCATCTTCAGCAATGAAGCAGGGCAGGGCACCGGCCCTCAGGCCGCCGCTGCCGCAGAGGTGGCCCATCCTGCTCAGCAGGGTTTGGTGCAGGCCTTTTCGGTGTATGTGGACACCCTAGGTGTTTGCACGGCCACAGGCATCATGGTGTTGCTGACGGGTCAATACAACGTGGCCGATGGCAAGGGCGGTTTCCTGGTCGCCAACATTCCCGGTGTGGAGCACGGCCCCCTGTACACCCAGCGCGCCGTGGATACCGTGCTGCCAGGGTTTGGCCCTGGTTTTGTGGCCGTGGCCCTATTCTTTTTCGCCTTCACCACGTTGATGGCCTACGCCTACTACGCCGAATCCAACGTCGCCTTTTTGTTGCGTGGTCGAAAGACGAAGTGGGGCATTGTCGCCATTCGCGTTGGGCTGCTGGGCATGACCTTTTTCGGTGCCGTGCGGACCGCCTCCCTAATGTGGGGCATGGGTGATATCGGCGTTGGGCTCATGGCGTGGCTCAATCTGGTCGCAATTCTGCTGTTGGCTCCCGTAGGCATCAAAGTGCTAAGGGACTACGAAGCCCAAGAGAAGGCTGGTGTGCCCTTAAGCTTCGACCCGAAGAAATTAGGCATATCCAATACCGTTTGTTGGGAACCCAAAGACCCGGCTTGAGAAGGCGCTAGAATGGCTCTTTGTCTGGAGTTTGGATGAAGCGTCTGATATTTGCGTGGCTTCTGGTGTTTTCCACTCTTCAGGCCGAAGCCGATGCTGGGATCTTTCCTAAACTGAGCCCCAGGGCCACCGTAAGTCAGACGGTTGGTACCACCACCGTGTCCCTGGAATACCATCGACCTCAAGTTCGTGGCCGTAAAATCTGGGGTGAACTGGTTCCCTATGGGCAGGTCTGGCGCACGGGTGCGAACCAGGCCAGCACCATCAGCTTCACCGATGCCGTTCGGGTAAATGGCCAACCAGTCCCGGCTGGCACCTATGCCCTGTTCTCTATCCCTGGGCCGGATCACTGGACCATCATTCTGAATAAACGCTGGCGGCAGTTTGGGAGCTTTGAATACCAGCCCAAGGAAGACGTAATTCGTTTTGACGCAAAGCCAAAGGTTGTGAAAGACCAAACGGACTGGCTTACCTACGAGGTTTATCCCGGGAGCCGCTCCAGTGCCTATGTGGATCTGTATTGGGAGAAACTGCGGGTCAGCTTCCTGGTGGATGTGGATGTCGATGCAATGGTGACGGTGCGCATGAAACGCGCCATGGCTAAGGCTGGTGACACTAACTGGAAACTGTACGCCGATGCCGCCGAGTATTTCCTTGAACAGGAAAAGGAATTGGCTCAGGCCCTGACGTGGATTGAAAAATCCATCAAGATCCAGGAGAACCCCACGAACCTGCTCGTGAAAGGGCGACTCCTGCGGGCCGTTGGGCAACTGCCCCAGGCCACCCTGGTGCTGGAAAAGGCTCTAAAGATCGCCAGAGGCCAGAATGCTCATGCCTCGGTGACCGGGCCCATTCAGAGCACGCTGGAGCAGTGGAAAAAACAAAACGGCGGCGGAGGTTCGGGCGGGGGAAGGAAGTGAGGCATCGGCCATGAAGATCGGGAACTGGGATATTCGGCACGTCGATGCAGGCTTCTTTAAGCTCGATGGTGGCGCCATGTTTGGGACGGTGCCTAAAGTCATTTGGGCCAAGCTCATGCCCGCCGATGATCTGAATCGAATCCGATTCGCCAGCAATTCCCTGGTGCTTTTTGGCGAGGTCCATGGCCAACCCCGCGTGGTGGTGGTCGAGACTGGCAATGGCGATAAAGAAGACGATCTCTTTCGCGAGCGCTTCGCCCTGGAAGGACGGAACGTGCTGGTGGACAGCCTCAGCGCCCTTGGGGTGCAAGCTGAGGATGTGACGGACGTTATCCTCACGCACCTTCACTTTGATCACGCCGGTGGTGCAACCCGCCGCGAGGGCGATCGCATCGTGCCAACCTTTCCCAAGGCGCGGTACGTTGTGCAACGGCAGGAACTAGAAGACGCACTCAATCCACCTCTGCGCAGCAAGGCCAGCTACCTTCCGTACAACTGGGAACCCTTGCTGGAAGCGGGACTGCTGGAGACAGTGGAAGGCATTTGCGAAGTGCTGCCCGGCATCCAGGTTCGACCCATGCCGGGCCATAACAACGGCAACCAGGGCGTGGTGGTACTGGGTGAAGACCGCAAGCTGATCTATTCCGGCGATCTGATTCCTACTCACCACCACATTCAGCCAACGTGGGTGATGGGCTACGACCTGGATGTGAATACCTGCGTGGCCGAACGGTTGCGGCTGCTTGAAGAAATTTGTGACACCGAGGATGTGCTTGCCTTCGATCACGACCCCGAATTTCCGGCCGGGAAGGTAAGAAAGGACGCCAAGGGCAGGTATCGAGTGGAGCCTGTGGAACTCTGATTTGAAATCTTGTTAAAAAATATTCATTTTTTTGTGAATAATCTGGATTCAAAAAAACAAGCATCAAGAAGCCTCATCTTTTGACTGATTTGGGTGCCAGAGCAAGCGGTGCCGTGGTGTTAGAAGCTAGCAACGTGCCACGCCACTTAAGAGGGCCGAATTCGCGCCCAGAATGGGTCTAACCCTAATTAATAACTCGAATTTTGTGATGAAAATTGGCCAATACCGCGTGATAGCTTAGTTTCGGGCGGAAGAGGATCCTGGATCCTAAAGCCCTTGAATCCAAAATTGAAGGAGAAGGTCATGGCTATGGGCTGCAAATATGGATCCCACCGCGTGCTGGAGCCGAAAGGCGTTTTGCCCCAACCGGCGGCGCGGATCAGCAACGATATGTCCACCGTGTTCGAGAACGAAATCCTGGTGGATGTGATCGCGCTGAATATTGATAGCGCCAGCTTCACCCAGATCGAGGAAGAGGCCGGGCACGATGTCGAGAAGATCGGCGCCAAGATCCTCGAAATCGTGAGCCAAAAGGGCAAGATGCAGAATCCTGTGACGGGTTCTGGCGGCATGTTTATTGGCAAAGTTGCTCAGATGGGCAGTGCTCTGGTGAATCACGAGCTCAAGGTGGGTGACAAGATCGCTTCCCTGGTTTCGCTCAGCCTGACGCCCCTCAAGATCGAAAAAATCCTCAAGATCCACCCCGATATCGACCGGGTGGAAATTGTGGGTCAGGCGATCCTCTTCGAGAGCGGCCTTTTTGCCAAGCTCCCCGAAGACATGACCGAAAGCCTCGCCCTGGCTGCCCTGGATGTGGCGGGCGCTCCTGCCCAGGCCGCCAAACTCGTGAAGCCCGGCCAGAGCGTGCTCATTCTGGGCGCGGGTGGCAAGTCCGGCATGTTGGTGGCGTACGAGGCCATGAAACGTGTGGGCCCCACGGGTCGCGTGGTCGGCAATGTGTATTTGGCCGAGGACAAGAAGATCCTGGATGAACTGGGCGTGTGCCACGAAGTCGTCGTAGCGGATGCCACCAAGCCCATCGAATTTCTGAACGCCGTGCTCGCAGCCAATGGCGGTCGGGAATACGACATCGTGGTGAACTGCGTGAACGTTCAGAACACCGAGATGTCCAGCATCCTGCCCTGTCGCCAGGAAGGCATCGTCTACTTCTTCAGCATGGCCACCCACTTCGGCAAGGCCGCCTTGGGTGCCGAAGGCGTGGGCAAGGACATCACGATGATTGTCGGCAACGGCTACACCAAGGATCACGCCGAGATCACGCTGTGGGAACTCCGCGAAAACCCCAAGCTGCGGAAGTTGTTTGAGGAACGATACGTTTAAAGAACACCGCCAAGACGCGAAGGCGCCAAGAATAACCTATTTTTCTTAGCCCTTTCTTCGCGTCTTGGCGCCTTGGCGGTTCATCCTTTTTCTCGGAGAAAACTCATGGCCCATTCCGCGCCCAAGCTCGATCTCACGAAATCCATGAAGATGTATGAAGAGAGCCAAGCGCTCTCGCCGGGTGGCATGATGGGCATCCGTCGGCCTTACAACTTCATCCCTGGCGAATACCCGATCTTCCTGGAGCACGGCTACGGCGGACATATCGTCGATGTGGATGGCAACGATTACATCGATATGCTCTGCGCCTACGGGCCCATCATCATGGGCTACAACGAGCCTGAAATAAATACCGCCGTCAAGGCGCAGATGGACAAGGGCTTCTGCTTTTCGCTGGTGCAGCCCATTCAGAACGAACTCGAACAAAAGCTGATCGAGATCATTCCCAGCGCCGAACGTGTAATTCTCGTGAAGACCGGTAGCGACGCCACCAGCGTGGCCACACGCATCGCCCGAGGCTATACCGAGCGCAACAAGATCCTCCGTTGCGGCTATCACGGTTGGCACGATTGGGCCGTGGAAGTGCACGGTGGGATTCCCCAGTGCATTCAGGATCTGACCGTTGAATTCGAATACGGCGATCTGAACGAATTGGAAGGCAAGCTCAAGGAGCATGATGGCGACGTGGCCTGCATCATCATTACGCCCGTGGGCCACCCCTTGGCAAAGCCTGTGGTGCCGCCTCCCGCTGGCTATTTAGAGGGCGTGCGTGCGCTCGCCGACAAATACAAGGTCGTACTGATCTTCGATGAAATCCGCACGGGCTTCCGGGCGGCGCTAGGCGGGGCCCAGGAACGCTATGGCGTAACGCCTGATATCAGCACCTTCGGAAAGGCCATGGCCAACGGCTATCCCATCAGCGCTGTGGTGGGCAAGGCCGAGTTCATGAATGTCTGCGAGAAGAAGGTTTTCATTTCCTCTACCTTCTTTCCCAATAGTCTGGAAATGGCCGCTGCACTCAAGTGCATCGAAATCCTCCAGCGCGACAAGATCATCGAACAGGTTTGGACCAAGGGCGAGTGGTTCTTGAAAGCCTTGAATGCCGTGGTCGCGACTTCGAAGGTGCCCGTGACCGTCAATGGCATTCCCCCCATGCCCTTCCTCAGCTTCGAAAAAGTGGACAGCTTGCACAAGGAACGCCGGGAAATGTTCTACACCGAGACCATTCGGCGTGGCCTCTTCATTCAGCCCTACCACCACTGGTACATCAGCGCCCGCCATACTCAGGCCGATCTGGAAAAAGCCATCTGGGCCATTTCTGAAGCGTTGGCATTGGTAAACGAGAAGTATCCAGTCCAATAGCAAAAAACGATTAGCCACAAAGAACACAAAGTTCGGTTTTTTGCCTGTTTTCCTTTGTGTTCTTTGGGGCGAGTTTTTTCCCTTCCTGTAAAACATCACATTTCGGAGCCTGGCCATGGACAACAAGCTCATCATCACGTGCGCGATCACGGGCGCAGAGACCACCAAGGCAATGCAACCTGCACTGCCAGTCACACCCGAAGAAATCGCCGCGGGAACGCTGGAAGCCTATGAAGCCGGGGCCTCTGTGTTGCACCTTCACGTGCGCAAGGACGATGGCACCCCGACCCAGGACGTGGCGGTATTCCAGAAGGCCATCGAGTTGATTCGCGCGAAGTGTGACATCGTCATCGAGACCACCACCGGTGGAGCGGCTTGGATGACGCCGGAGGAGCGCCTTCAGCCCGTCACGCTCAAGCCTGAGATGGCCAGCCTGGATTGCGGCACGGTGAATTTTGGCGACGAATACATCGTCAACACGCTGCCTATCATGCGGCAGTTCGCCAATGCCATGCGGGATAACGGTGTGCGTCCCACGCTGGAGTGTTTTGATCTCGGCCATGTCTACGCCAGCCACATCCTGATCAAGGAAGGCCTGCTGGAAGAGCCCTACCATTACGGTCTCGTGCTCAACGTGCCCGGCGCTGCCAAGTATGAAGTCGATGTTCTGGAATTCCTGGTGCGCAAGTTGCCCAAGGGCGCCTTCTGGACAGGCATGGGCATCGGTGGGAAAGCCAATCTGGACTGCCTCTATGGGGCCATCGCCCTGGGCGGCAATATCCGGGTGGGCTTTGAAGACAACATCTATTACAGCAAAGGCCGACTCGCCAAGAGTAACGCTGAATTGGTGGAGCGCGCCGCGCGCATCGCCAAGGACTGTGGTCGCGAACTGGCCCGGCCCGAGGATGTGCGGGCGATGTTGAAGCTCCGAAAACACGCGTAACAGGAGAAGATAATGAAATACCCTTCCGTCAATTGGCGCTCCATTGATCTCTTCAAGGATGTCACCGAAGAACAGTGGAACGACTGGCACTGGCAATTGCAAAACGGCATCCGGGATATTCCGACGCTTGAAAAGGTCATCACTCTTACGGAAAAGGAGCGCGACCAACTCAAGAAATGCCTTAAAAAATTCACCATGGAGATCACGCCTTACTACGCGGCCTTGATGGATCACAACGACCCAGACTGTCCCGTGCGGATGCAGTCAGTCCCTCGGTTCGCGGAGTTGCACGACGACCCTTCGGATCTCTCGGATCCTCTCCACGAAGATGTGGATAGCCCCGTTCCTGGCCTTACGCATCGCTATCCGGATCGAGTGTTATTGCTCGTGACGAACATCTGTTCCATGAATTGCCGACATTGCACCCGTCGGCGCTTTGTGGGGGATACCGATGTCGATATGCCCGAGGACAACATTTCCAAGGCCATCGAATACATTAGGAAGACCAAAGAAATCCGCGACGTACTCATTTCGGGCGGCGATCCTTTGGTCCTCGGCGATGCGCAGCTGGAATCCATCATCAGCCGTTTGCGCGCCATCGAGCATGTGGAGATCATCCGCATTGGCACTCGCACACCGGTGGTGATGCCTCAGCGCATCACCGATTCGCTGGTGGATATGCTCAAGAAATACCATCCGATCTATGTGAACACGCACTTCAATCACGCCAAGGAAATTACCGCTGAAACGAAGGAAGCCTGCGCCAAGCTTGCGAACGCAGGCATTCAGTTAGGCAACCAGAGTGTTTTGCTTCGGGGGCTCAACGATCAGCCCGAAGTCATGAAGCAGCTGGTTCACAAGCTGCTCACCATTCGGGTTCGCCCCTATTACATCTATCAGTGCGATCTTTCCTTGGGCATTTCCCATTTCCGAACATCTGTCGATAAGGGCATCGAAATCATCGAAAGCCTCCGCGGTCATACCACGGGGCTCGCGGTGCCGACCTTTGTGGTGGATGCTCCAGGTGGTGGCGGCAAGATTCCGGTGATGCCCAATTACGTGATCACTCGCGGTGAAAACAAAGTAGTCCTGCGCAACTACGAGGGTGTAATCACCACCTACACCGAGCCCATTCACAAGGATGTGGCTCCCATCGCTAAGCCCGAAGCCTCTAGCAAGATCTACAAGGCCAGGGATGGTGTAGCCACCCTGCTTTCCGGCGAACGGCTTTGCCTGGAACCCGCGGAACTTTCCCGCAAGAAACGCAAGCATCACTAGAGAAAACAATGATGGAGCTCACGGGTGTGGAAGGAGCGGTGACCGTCATCACTGGCTTCGAGAAGGGGTCGGGCAAAACGACCTTCCTGAACCATGCCCATTCCATCGCACGACATTCCGGCCCGGTGGCAGTGTTCACCATCGGCGTGGATGGCGCCCAAAAGGCACGTGGAGCTCAGGCCTCGCCCGAAATACGCGTTTGCCCTGGCGATATTGTGATGACCACGGAATCCTTCGCCCGCAGTTCCACGGCGCGATTCGAAATTCTGGAAGCCCTTCCGGGGCGGAGTTCACTGGGGCCGCTCTTTCTGGGGCGCGCTCTTCGTGGTGGCTCCGTAACAGTGGTGGGCAGTGAACACCTCAGTGTGTTGGCAGACATGATCCATCGCGTGCGCCTGGAGCACTGGGCTCAATCGGTGCTGGTGGATGGTTCGGTGAATCGCCTTACTCAGATTCAGGCCTTGGGCGAGGTGAATTTTGCCTTTACGGCTCGGATCGATCGGGCTAATTTTTCGCGGGTAGGATCACGCATCCGCAATTTAGCTGCTCTTGCGGCCTTGCCGTTGGAGGATGGTGCTCCCAGTCCACGCCTTGAAGGGATCGTGAATTCCGCAGCCTTGGCTGCGCTTCCAGCGGGCACGGATCGTTTTTCCATCGAGGACTTCACCAAAGTCTTTCTGGAACCCGGCGAGCTTTCCCGAGCCTTGGAGCGATTTGAACTATCGGTGCGCCGTCGCTTTCAGTTGCTCTGCATTGCCGTAACCCTGCGTGATGTTGAGCGCGATGAATTTCTTGATGCCGTTGGTCCTGGTGCGGCGGCGAGCGTGCTCTTTAATCCCTATGAAGTGGCCTGTTGATGCGCGACTTCATCGCTTACGCCCAGTTCGAGAGTGTTTGGGAACGTTTTCAGCCGGAGACGCCCTTTGGGCGAACGGCCAAGGATGCGATGACCATCCATCGCGAAGCGAGTGAACTGGAGCGAATCTGGGACGACACGGAGAGCGTTTTGCGACTCCTTGAGGAACTGGGTCCGGAACCGGCGCGGCTGAGCCAAATCACCCATCACCTCAAGCGCATTCCCCGCATCCAGGAAACGCCCCGGCCCCAGTTCGATGAAGTGGAGATTTTTCAGTTCAAGAAATTCCTTCATAACTACAAGTGCCTCACCTCCCTCCTTAGCACTGAAATTCAAAGTTCCTTTGGGTTTTGTTACGAGTCCAATGACTTCGAAAAGCTCCTGGATACCGGCCGGCAAAGTGCAGAATCCTTCTTCGTTGCCGATGCCTTTTCCGAAGAACTTGCCAAAGTAAGAGCCGATATCGAAACCACCAATGCGGCGATTCAAGCCCTGGAGCAACGGCGGGTCGAGGCGATTCAGGCGCGGTGGGGTCTTCATTTCGGCGATCGCGCATTCTTAATCGTTCCGCGAGAATTGCTTGGTGATTCGGAAGTTGCGGCCACCCTGCTCGTGATCGAGCCTTTCGATGAGCGCCGGTATTCTGTTCGACCGCTGGCCTGTGGCGAGGAACTCAGCCTACAAGAACAGCGATCAGCATTGCTTTCCAAGGAACGTCTCTGTGAAAACCACGTTCTGGCAACGCTATCTTCCGCAGCGAATCGTGAGCTTGAAAATCTAAATACCTATCAGGCTGCCGTTACGCGCTTCGACTTAGCCTTTGCCCGAGCACGCTTGGCCCAAGCGCATGGCTTCGTTCGTCCCCGCTTGCATGGAGGGGCAATCGAGATTTCGCAAGGCCGCTTTCTCCCCTGCGAAGCCTTGTGCCAAGAACTTGGAACGCCCTATCTGCCGCTGGACGCATGCTTCGACACCTCCGCTACCGTGATCTTTGGCTCCAACATGGGGGGCAAGACCGTTGTCTTGAAGACGCTTGCCTTTCTTCAGCTCTGTGCCCAAGCCGGCCTATTTGTTCCAGCAACGGCCTTCGCAACGCGAGTATTCCAGCATTTCAGCTACCTGGGTGAGGGGCGAGAGAACGCTGAAGCCAAGGGGCTTTCGGGTTTTGGCTGCGAGATCCGTGGCCTCGTTGAGACATGGAAAATTCTGGACGAATCGACTCTGGTGATTTTCGACGAATTCGCTCGCACCACCAATTCCTTGGAGGCGGAAGCAA
>JAIFMW010000243.1 GCA_020048105.1 Deltaproteobacteria bacterium
AGAAATTTTTGCGTCTGAAAATTGCCGAAGCTAAACGGGATAACCGATCCGTCATTGCCAAGTTCTTAGATCTGAAACCATCCGCCGAGGATCTGCCTTCGGACAAATTACGGCCCTTCGATCTCGATGCCCTGAATACCGGTGTGGATAAGATTCGAGAGACGTATTCCAATCTTAGCTACATCATGTTCCGGGCGGAAAAAAAGCTGGAAGTCCGCGAAGAGAGCGGTGTCAAGAAGGTGGATACCGTTCTGAAGTTCGACGAAGGAGAGCCCTATACCATTCGACGAATCACCTTCGAGGGCAACACCACCACCAAAGACAAAGTGCTGCGCCGCGCGTTGATGGTGAAGGAGGGCGACCCGTTCAGCATGGAGGGCTTCAAGGATTCCTTCACGGGGCTCGGTCAGTTGGGCTTTTTTGATGTCAAAAACCAGGAACCCGATATTAAGCCGGATTTTGAGAAGCCTTTGGTGGATATCAAGATCAAGGGGGAAGAGGCTGGCGTTAACGAACTGCTTTTCCAGGGCGGCTATGGGTCTCTGTTTGGCTTTTCCTTGGGCGCCAGTTTTTCAACCAAGAACCTCGGTGGCGGTGGCGAGACGCTTGGCTTTAGCTACAACGGTGGCAAGTACCAGCGAAACTTCTCGGTCTCCTTCTCGGAACCCTATGTTTTCGATAAACCCTATTCCTTCTCGGCATCCATCGCCGATGGGACCACCGATTACGATGCGTCGCGCGTGGGCACGGCCAATGCCTACAAACAGTTTTCTCGCAGCCTTGGATTATCGACAGGCACGCGTCTCAGCACCTTTTTCCCTGGGAAGCGTTGGGCCTTCTTTACTTCCTACGGGGTGGGCTACAACTTCAGGATTATCCGTATCGAGGGTGGGCGGAATTATTACTATCGGGATTCCAGCACGCAGTTGACTTCCACCCTGAATCAAAGCCTTACCTACAGCACCGTGAACCATCCCTTTAAGCCCACGTCGGGAACCAAGCTGGGCATGAATTTGGAATACGGCGGATGGCAGTTTGGTACTGACAGGCCTTTCATGCGGACCACGTTGGAATTCACCAAAATTGGCAATATTGCTGATCGGCATATTTTTGCCGCCAACGCGACCTACGGCTATCTGCGAAATCTGAGCAATGAACAGCTCCCTATTTGGGATCTATTCCGCCCAGGCGGTGAAAATACGATCCGCGGCTATCGGTACGGCCAAGTGGGGTCTGTGAATCTCGATAACAATGGCTATCCCATCGTTGTCGGTGGCAACAAGCAACTGATCATCAACTTGGAATACCAGTTCAAGATCGCTGACCAATTCCGCCTCGTGGCCTTTGTCGACGCTGGCAATGCCTGGGCCTCGGGTTCTAGGCTATTCAACCGAGACATGGTGTCTTACTCGTTAAATGGCACCCCTGTTTCTTATCGAAACCCGTCGCTCGTTAGGTCTGCTGGCCTTGAGTTCCGTTTTTTCCTGCCGATCAGTCCGGCTCCCTTGCGCCTCATCTGGGCAAAACGGTTGAATCCGTACCCCTTCGATATCGAATCGAATCCCAGTTTTGAGTTCAGTATCGGGACCACGTTCTGATCCCTTTGGGACGAAATTCCTTCATTTCGGTAAACTGGATCCCTTCTTTGGAGTTCTCATGCGACGTTTGATTCTCTCTTGCGCCTTAGCTGCTGCGATTCCCGCCGTGGCTCAGGAGCCCATCACCCGATTTGGCGTATTCGCCCCCCAGCGGGTCATCGAAACCTCCGTTCGTGCCAAGAAAGTTTTTGCCGAATTGGAAGTGCTCAACAAGACCCTCACTGAAAAGGTCAAAGCCAAGGCCGAGGAGATGCAGAAGCTCGAACAGCAGGTCAAATCTCCTGCGATTTCGGAAGAAGGTCGCGCCAAGCTGCAGCGGGAACTTCAGGACGGGGAGTTGTCCTTCAAGCGCCTTCAGGAAGATAGCCAGGCCGAATTTCAGAAATCCGAGCAGAAGGCCACGGCTCAATTCAATCAGGAGATCGGCCCCATCCTTATGGAATTCGCCAAGGAGCTGAAGCTCCAAATGCTGTTCCAGTGGAATCAGAGCATCATGATTCCGGTGGATGCCGCTGCGGTCACTTCCTTCTCTGACGAGTTGGCCAAGCGCTACGACAAAAAGTTTGAAGGCGGCGCACCTGCGGCTGCTGACAAACCCGTTGCTAAGCCTGCCGCTAAGCCCGCGCCTAAGAAATAATCAACGGCCTGTCGAGCCGTAGCCACCCTCGCCGCGTTCGGTTGATCCGAGCGCGGCGAGTTGCATTTCAGGCTCCCATTTCCAGGTGGTTGCGGGTGCCACCAGCATTTGGGCCACGCGGTCTCCGCGTCGAATTTCGAAGGGCTCTGCTCCGTGATTGATGAGGAGCACGGCAACTTCGCCGCGATAATCGGCGTCGATGGTGCCGGGTGCATTCAGCACCGTGACTCCATGGCGCAAGGCCAGGCCCGAACGGGGGCGAACCTGAGCCTCGAAACCCACCGGCACGGCAACCACCAATCCAGTGGGTACCAGGCGGCGCTCACCCGGTGGCACCACCCAAATTTCGGACTCAGGAAGGGCCGCCCGCAGATCCATGCCTGCGGCATGGGGCGTGGCGTATTCCGGAAGCGGTATGCCCTGGCCGTGAGGGAGTATATGAAGAGAAATTTGCATGATCAGGACCTCGAAATCGCCAGGGCAAGGGTCAAACCTTGACCCATGGATACGGCAACGACACCCGTTGTAAGCCCCTCGTCCTCGAGGGTGTGCACTAACGAAATCAGCATTCGAGTGCCGCTGGCGCCACAGGGATCGCCTAGAGCCAAGGCTCCACCGCGTGTGTTCAGTTTTTTGGGGTTCAGTTGCGGCATTTCCTCCAAGGCGCCAAGGATCCGGGCCGCCGAGGCTTCATGAATCTCCCAGCGGTCCACGGATTCAAAAGATAGGCCCGTCTGAAGGAGCAGTTGCTGGATAGCAGTCCTCAGCCCAAGGCCAGATTCGACATGCCCGAGCAGGCGCCCCATCTGGCATGGGGATGGAATCGTGCTCAGCAATACCATTGCGGCACCGTCCGCCGGAGTGGCTTGGTGGTTCCTGAACGAGAGATTGGTGGGCTCGGGGATTTCATCTGCCGCGAGGGTCAAGACACCACGTTTCCCAGTCCACGATAAGGGGAAGCATTCTCGTTGCCGCGCGGGTTGGGCGTCGTGGGCCCGGCGCTGGCTGGACAGAACCCAGGCCGCCTCATCGTCAAAAATGGTGTTCGAAGATTCTGGGCCTCCGTAGGGCCCATCCACCAGGAGGGCATCAAGGATTTCCATGCTCCCGATACGGGTTCCCCAGCGACCCTCAGGAACCAAGTAGGGGGTTTGGGAGGAGCTTTCGGAGCCCCCGACGAGAACGAATTCGCGGGCACAGTTAGCTAGGCTTTGGGCACCCAAGATTACGGACTTGAGGCCGGAAGCTTCGCCCATGCTGATCGTAAAGGCAGGTGCCTGCACTCCGGCCATTTGCGCTGCGGTCTGGGCAGGGTTTCCCCCACAGCCCGCCGAAATGGCACATCCCAGGATGATTTCCTGAACTTGAGAAGCCCTCAGCGCAGCCTTGTGCAGGGTTTCCTCGATGGCGCGGGCTGCCAGGAATGAAGAGCTAAGACTCTTCAGGCTTCCACCGAAGGAGCCCATGGGGGTTCGGGCCGTGGCGAGTATGAATACGGGCAAAGGTGCTCCAGGCTCTCAATTACCATAACATTTCACCGCTTCCGCTAATCTAGTGGATGGTTCGTGCGTTTTACCTACATCCGGGCTTGGACCCGGTTCTTTTCCAGAGGGGGCGGTCATGGCTACATCCCGAGCCTTTTCAGTTCTTGGGACCCTGCTGCTATGCGGGGTTTTGACCGCGCAGGCCCCGCCACCCCCCCCGCCTCCGGCTCCTCCCGCACCGCCTGAGCCAAGCATGGCGGGCCATACTCGGACCGAGAAACGGAGTGAAAAACTCGCGTTTGGTTCCAAACTCTGGGTCAAGAACCGCAACGGTGGGATTCGGGTAACGGGGTGGGATCGGGAAGAGATCGCCCTTACGGCTGAGATTCGGGACACGGAGCGTCGCAAGATCGACCTAGTGCTGCAGCGCCGGGGCGAGGATCTGGACATCGAGGCCATTTTTCAGAAGTCGTCGTGGAACTTTCATTTCGGATTTTCCCAAAGTCCGCGCTGCGAGATGACCCTGAGCGTTCCTCGCAAGCTTCAAGCTCATTTCCGGACAACCAACGGAACCCTGGTGGTTGCTGCGTTAGAGGGCTTCGCGAATTGCGAGACCACCAATGGCGATATTCGTATCAAGGACATTACCGGCGAAGTTCACGCCGACACCACCAATGGCACCATCGAAGCTCGCAACCTGCGAGCCCGCCTTCAAGGCGGTACGACCAATGGTCGAATCTTGCTGGAGGATGTGGAGGGTGGCATTCGGATGGAGACCACCAACGGCACCATTCGGGCGCGGAATCTTGATGGATGGGGCGAAGGGATTCGTCTGGAAACCACCAATGGAAGCATTGATGTAGAGCTCGGCAAGGCCAGTGGCGAAATTCGGGCTAGGAACTCCCACGGGAGTTTGGATGTCAGGGTCCCGGGTGCTCAGACCATCGAACTCGGCAAACACTCCGCCCATCTGAAGGTGCCGGGGAAACAGCAGAAAATCACGTTGGAAACCACCAACGGGAGCATCACCATCCGCTGATAAGCTAGGCGAATGCGCAGCCTGATTTTTCAATTATTTGCTCCAGCCATAGCGGTCTCCCTGGTAGCCCAGGTGCCTGAAGTAAAAGAGCGCCGTCTCAGTAATGGTTTTCAGGTGCTCCTCGTGGAACGACCTGGCGCCGGTGCGCTCCATGCACGTTTGGTGATTCGGGCTGGAAGAGCGGATACCGGGGCCTTGCCTTCGGCGGCTGCTGAAATCTTGGCCCGGACGCTATTTCGGCGCATCTTGCCCGCCGAAATAGCGTCCGGAGAAGAACTGGTCAGCCTATTGAAACAAGAGGAAGGTGCGCATGGAGCCCTTCGTCTTGAGAGATCTCGGCGCCTCCGATTGGGCTTGCCAGAGTCGTCTTCAGAGGAGCTGTCACTCGCTCGGCTTCATCTCGCCCGAATGGGTGAACTGCGGGCGAAAGTGGCAAATTCCTCTCCTTCGGATCTGTTGGAAAGTTTAGGAACAACCAAGCGGAAAACAGAGGCCGAGGCCGATGAAATCACGCTTGCAATGGATTTGCCCATCGCCTCCTTCGAACCGTGGTGTCGGCTCGAACAGCAACATCTTCAGCGGCTGGTGCTGGCCCGGTTTCCCCTAGAGCGGGAAATCTGGAATCAAGAGCTGGCCAAGGGCGGCCAGGCCAACCAAGCCGCGCTTTCTATCCTTTTGGGAACAGCCTTTAGTGGTCATCCCTATGCCCAGGCTTTTGAACCCGGGGCCGGGGCCCTGGAGGGGCTGACCTGGAGTGAATTTCGTGCCTTCGCCCGCACGGTTCTTTCACCCGATCGAATGACACTCGTGCTGGTTGGGGACCTAAAAATGGAGACGGCGATTCGGGCAATTCAGGAGACCTTCGGATCTCTTGCCCCTGTTGCCGATGTTTTGGGCCTTCGGCGCGAAACCTCTTGGGATCTTTCGGAAGGCCCCGGCTATCGACGGCTTCAAGCCAATGCGATGGGGGATCCTCGACTTTTTATGGCATGGCGTATTCCACCGGCCAATCATCCGGACGGGAATACTTTGGCGGTTTTGGCTCAAATCCTTGGGGGTTCCAAGAGTTCCCGCTTGGTTCGCCGACTTCAGGAAGAGCGCGGCTTGGCGAAAAAAATCTCCGTAAAGGTGGGCGTGCCTGGGGGTAGGGATCCTTCCCTTTTCCTGATTGATGCAACGCCTGCAGAGGGTCGGGGCTTGGCAGAGCTGGAAGAGGCACTCCGTGGAGAAATTCTCCGCATCCAAAACGAACGCTTTCCCGAAGAAGAAATTCGCCGAGCCCAGCGGCAAGTCGAAGCAGATCTGTTGATCATTCAGGAGGATGCCGCCGCTTTGGCCAAGGCCATTGGTTCCGCGGTCGCTCAAAGTGGTGATTGGAAGCAAGCCTTTCGAGTCAAAGCTTCGAGTAGCGGTCTCACTGCGGACAGCCTCCAGGCGGTGGCCAAGCGCTACCTCGTCCCAGGCCAGGGCATCA
>JAIFMW010000063.1 GCA_020048105.1 Deltaproteobacteria bacterium
TTCTTCATCTACCTCACCTGTGGTTTCGCCGAAACCAATCGCATGCCCTTCGATATGCCCGAAGCCGAAAACGAGCTGGTGGCAGGCTTCCACACTGAATACTCCGGCATGAAATTCGGATTTTTCTACCTAGCCGAATACATCAACATGACCGTGGTGGCGGCCATCGCCTCGGCGTTCTTCCTCGGTGGACCGTGGCTGATGCCTTTCGGTCTCCATGGGCTGCTCAATCCCTTCTTCTCGGCCCACCTTCCGGCCGTGCTCGTTCCGCTGCTTTGTGAGCCCCACGCGATTTTCTTCGTTGGGAAGATCATCTTCCTGCTCTTTGTCTACATCTGGGTGCGCGGCACGATTCCTCGCTACCGCTACGATCAGGTGATGGCGGTGGCGTGGAAATACTTCATCCCCCTGACGCTGGTCAACCTGATGTTGGCCGCGCTCGTCCGCTACTTTGCCGTCTGAGGGAGACCCGATGCACAAATTCCTGAAGACACTCATTCCATTCGATATCGCCAAGGGCATGCTCATTACGGGCAAGCACTTCTCTAAGGTTTTCTTCAGTGCAAACCGCCGGAAAGTACCCTTTCATGTGGTTTCCGAGTACCCGGAAGTACCCGCCAAGATGCAGCCGCGCTTTCGCGGCAGGCTTCAACTGCTAAGGGATGAGGCGGGCGAGATCAAATGTGTATGCTGCATGGCCTGCGAAAAAATCTGCCCCACCCAGGTCATCACCATCGAATCGGGCAAGAAGGAAGGCCGCAAGACCAAGCTGCCCACACGGTACGACTTCGAGATGGAACGCTGCATCTTCTGTGAGTTCTGTGTGGAGAGTTGTGGCTTCGATTCCATCATCCTGAACCACCAGTTCGAATTGGCTGTCTACAACCGCGAGGATATGTCGATCGCGATGGACGGCAAATTCCAGAACATGTTCGGCATCTCGCCTGTGGCCAAGTACTCGGTCGCGGACGAGAAAGATTGACGGGGATTCATCATGGAAAATTTGCTCCTCAAGATCGGCCAAAACCTCTTCCTGATCTTCGGCCTCATGGCTCTTGGCGGTGCCGCCATCATGGTGGCCGCCAAGAATGCCGTGCATAGCGTAATGGGTTTCTTGTTGGCTATGCTCGCCATGGCGGGCTGCTATCTCTGCATTGGGGCTGAGTTCATGGGCGTCGCGCAGCTTCTGGTATACGCCGGTGGCATCGTGGTGCTCTTCCTCTTCGTGGTGATGCTGGTGGAACTCAGCAAGGCCAAGGAAAAGGGAGTCTTCCAGCGCCAGACGCCCTTTGCGCTGGTACTCGCGGGGGCGGGCGTGGTTGGCTTTGTGGGTGTCTTCTGGAAAACGATTTTCGGAACCAGCGCTCAGGAGGCTCTTACTCTGGCGCCCGGCCTGGTGAACCAGGGGGAAAAGCTCGGCAACGCTCAGATGCTGAGTCGCGGCCTTTTCGCGGAGTATCTCCTTCCCTTCGAGATTCTGTCCGTGATTCTTCTCGTGGCGTTGGTTGGTGCCGTTGTTCTAGCTAAGACGGAGAGGGTTTGACATGCCATCCATGAATCTGGTCTTGCTCATTTCCTTCCTGCTCTTTTCCATCGGTGTCGCCGGGGTGCTGATTCGCCGCAACGTGCTGATCATCCTTATGTGTGCGGAACTCATGCTCAACGCAGCCAATCTCAACCTCATCGCCTTCGCAAGGCACAGCGGCACGGTGGCTGGGCAGGCCTTTGCGCTGATGGTGATGGGCCTCGCGGCGGCCGAAGTGGCTGTTGGGTTGGCGATTGTGGTCGCGCTTTATCGCAAGAAGAACAGCATCTCCGTTGACGAGATCAATCTGCTGAAGGGCTGAAACAATGCTAATGGAACACGCAGCTAGCGCGGCCCTGAGCACCCCGGTTCACGCCTCGGTGCTATGGCTAATTCCCTTCCTTCCACTGTTTGGCGCCTTGCTGAATGGTGCCTATGGGCTTTTCTGTAAGGCCACCGGGCGCCCATCCCCCAGCAACAAGCTGGTGGATCTCATTGCGCTGGGATCGGTAGGCATCGCCTTCATCCTTTCGATTGCCTACTTCGTGACGCTGCTCGGGCAGGCGCCCGAGAATCGGTCGATCACCCAGAGCCTCTGGACCTGGATCGATCTGGGCGGTGCCCGAGTCATGGATGGCGTCGCCCGGAATACGGTGGAATGGGCCTACAAGTTCGACCCGCTCTCCGGGGCAATGGCCTTGTTGGTGACGGGTGTGGGCTTCCTGATCCACGTGTTTAGCACCGGCTATATGGCCGAGGAGCGCAAGGATGGCCGGTACTACCGCTTCATGGCCTACATGAACTTCTTTGTCTTCTCCATGCTGAATCTCGTGCTTGGCGCCAATATCTTGATGATGTTCCTGGGCTGGGAAGGCGTGGGACTCTGCTCCTACCTGCTCATCGGCTTTTACTTCGATAAGGAATTTGCGGCTGTTGCGGGGAAGAAGGCCTTTATCACCAACCGCATCGGCGATTTCGGCTTCATGTTGGGTTTCTTCCTGCTCTTCCAGATTTTTGGCAGCGTGGATTTCGACACTCTTATGGGTATGACTCGCACCATCATGGCGCGCCCTGAACTGACCATTTTCGGCCTGACCCATAGTCCTACCTGGTGGTTTAACCTCGCTGGCATCGCCCTGTTCGTGGGCGCTTGCGGCAAGAGCGCTCAGATTCCGCTCTACGTTTGGTTGCCAGATGCCATGGCGGGTCCCACGCCCGTTAGTGCCCTGATCCACGCGGCCACCATGGTGACCTCGGGCCTCTACATGATCACGCGGCTCAATTTTGTCTACGCCAATGCGCCGGTGGCGCTAAGTGTCGTGCTCTTCATCGGTGCCCTCACGGCGCTGGTCGCGGCGACCATGGGGTTGGCGCAGTACGACATCAAAAAGGTTTTGGCCTATTCCACCGTTTCCCAGCTTGGTTTCATGTTCATGGGCCTGGGTGCCGGAGCTTACTCCGCCGGTATGTTCCATGTATTCACGCACGCCTTTTTCAAGGCTGCGCTCTTCTTGGGTTCGGGTTCCGTGATCATGGCCTGCCACCACGAACAGGACATGCGCAACATGGGTGGCCTGAAAGCCAAGATGCCTTGGACTTATGCGTCCATGCTTATCGCGACCATTGCCATCGCGGGCATCTTTCCCTTCTCTGGATTCTTCTCCAAGGATGAAATCCTGTGGAAGGTCTTCGATGGGTGGTACCGGCATGGGCAGTACAACGGACCGATCCTCAATTTGGTGGCTTGGATCATGGGCATGGCAGGCGCTTTCATGACCGCCTTCTACATGGTCCGTTTGATGGTAATGACCTTCGCTGGGGAATACCGCGGTGCCGGTCATGACCCTTATGGCCACACGGTTCCTTCCGAGGCTCACGGGCACGATGATCATGCTTCCGATGCCCACGGACACGACGATCACAAACATGCACCAGTCCACACGGGTCACGATTCAGGGCCGAAGGAAGTGATCTGGAATATGTGGCTGCCGGTCTTCATTTTGGCGATTCTGGCTCTGGTCGGTGGTTTCCTGAATATTCCGCACAGCCTGCATTGGATTGGCGGAGCTCATTTCTCCGAATGGATTGGACCGTTGCTCTATCAGGTGGCTCCGCTGCATGCTTCCCACGAAGCGGCCCCCGCCATCGAATATGGCCTCATGGCCTGGGCAACCTTGGTCTGGGCTCCCGGTGCCATGCTGTTGGCCTGGTGGTTCTACAAGATGGATCCCACCTGGTCTAAGGCGAAGGCCTTTGTGAATAGCTTTCCCGGTGTTTTCCGGTGGGTTCACAACAAATATTTTGTCGACGAGTTCTACGAGATGGCCTTCATTCGTCCCTGCAAACAGCTAGGGGCTCAGCTCTGGGCCTTCGATGTCTGGGCGGTGGATGGCGTGGTCAACGGAGCGGCTCGATTCACGCTGGTCTGGGCCCATATCTGCCATTGGTTCGACGCCAAGATCGTAGATGGACTGGTGAATTTTGTAGCCTGGCTGCTTCAGCAATGTTCTGGGGGGTTCCGCAAGCTCCAGAGTGGCCGCGTGCAGAACTATGCCTTCGTGATGTTCCTTGGCTTCCTGGTCTTTGCCTTTTGGAAGTTCCTGGCCTGATTCGCTTCTTTTGTCTTTGATGGTTGTCTTTTTTGCACGCCTTTGATGTCTATGGAGTTCCCATGACTGCCCCCTGGTACCTGAACCTGCCCCTTTGGGTCACCTTCTTCCCCCTCCTCGGGGCCTTGGGGTTGCTACTCGTCCCCAAGGAGAAACGCCGCGTCTTTGAGATCGGTGCCTTGGTCATTGCGCTAATTGATTTCGCGATCAGCGTGCCCCTTTGGTTCCAGTACGACCGCGCCAGCTCGGCGGTGCAGTGGGCCTTTTCCGCTGACTGGATTCCCAGCCTGGGCGTGAAGTTCGCCATCGGCATGGATGGCATCAGCCTGGTGCTCTTCCTGCTCACCACCTTCATCGGCTTCATTGCCGTGTGGTGCTCCTTTAGCTCCATCGAGGAGCGACATAAGGAATATTACGTCTGGCTGCTGGTTCTCCAGACCGCGATGCTGGGCGTCTTCATCTGCCAGGACGTATTCCTCTTCTACCTGTTCTGGGAGCTGATGCTGGTGCCGATGTATTTCCTCATCGCCATCTGGGGCGGGCCGCAGAAGCTCTATGCGGCAATCAAGCTCTTTCTTTACACATTGACCGGCTCTGTGTTGATGCTCGTGGGCATCCTCGCCGTTTACTTTTTGCAGAAGAAGGTGGGCATGACGCCTAGCTTCTCCATCGAGAGCTTCCAGGCCATGGCTCCGATCATTGCCCAGCAGACCAAGAACTTCCAGATCCTCCTGGCCCTAGCCTTCTTCGTGGGCTTCGCCATTAAGGTGCCGATGTTCCCCTTCCACACGTGGTTGCCGGATGCGCACGTGCAGGCACCCACGGCGGGTTCAGTGATCCTGGCCGGCATTCTGCTGAAGATGGGCACCTATGGTTTCGTCCGTTTCCTACTGCCGATCGTGCCTGACGCCACCAAGACCCTGATGCCCTATTTCCTGACACTCACCATCATCGGCATCATCTATGGCGCCCTGGTGGCCATGATTCAGAAGGACATGAAAAAGCTCGTGGCCTATAGTTCCGTGAGCCACCTTGCCCTTTGCATGCTGGGCCTCTTCGCCATGAACCCCAACGGGATCATGGGCGGTATGTTCCAGATGATCAACCACGGCATTTCGACTTCGGCGCTCTTCCTCATCGTGGGCATCGTGTATGAGCGTCGGCACACGCGTCAGATCGCTGACTTCGGCGGCCTGTCGAAGACCATGCCCATCTACGCCACCATCTTCATGATCATGACCATGAGTTCCATTGGTCTGCCGGGCCTCAACGGTTTCATTGGCGAGGCCGCCATTTTGATGGGTGCCTTCCAGACTCACCCCTGGTGGGCCGTGGTCGCGACGACCGGCATCATCCTGGGCGCGGCCTACATGCTGTGGCTTTACCAGCGCGTCATGTTTGGACCCATCAACGAAACCAACGCCAAGATGGCCGATCTGAACGCTCGTGAAATCGCCTACTTTACGCCTTTGATTGTGGCGGCCTTCTGGATCGGCCTGTGGCCCACGCCTCTCATGAAGGTGCTGGAAAAGCCCATCGAAAAACTGGTGACCCAGATCGACCCCAGCTACTTCAAGGCTCAGGAACTCGGAACCCGCCAAAAGGCCGCTGCCCGCGTTGGGATGAGTGGCATGACAGCACCGGCAGCACCGGCAGCACCGGCAACACCGGCTCACGCTCCCGAGGGCCATGCTGCTCCTAGCGGCGAAGCCCACGGAGGTCACTGATGCCCTTCGCCCAGAGCCTATTGGAGTCCCTCACCAAGGATCTCCCCTACCTCTACGGGCCGCTGTTTCTGATCTTTGCAGCGACCCTCATGCTTTGGCCCGGCGATCTCTTCGTGGGGCGCAGCAATAAACGAACATGGTCGTACGTGGCATTTTTGGTGCTGGCGGCAGCGGGTGTAATCGCCATGCTGGCCTCTCCGGGAGTTGGCTTCTCGGGCATGTTCCGGGTGGATGGTCTCACCAAG
>JAIFMW010000191.1 GCA_020048105.1 Deltaproteobacteria bacterium
ACAATGCGCAGGGCGAATACTACCTCACCGATGCTGTCGTGGCGGTGGCCGCACAGGTTCCCGTGGAGGTCGAACTCTGCGAAGCCAGCGAATTGCTGGGGATGAATTCCAGGCTGGATCAAGCCCAGCTTCAATCACTCGCGCAACAACGGACTAACGCACGGTGGATGCAATTGGGTGTAACCATGCTGTCACCGGAGACCACCTTCATCGGCCCCCAGGTCTGGCTCGGGGTTGATGTCATTCTGGAACCGAATGTCCGACTCGAAGGTCTTGTGGAAGTCGGCAAAGGCTCTCAGATTGGCCAAGGTAGCGTTTTCCGCGATTGCGTGATCGGCCAAGGCGTTGAGATTCGCCCCTATTGCATCGGCCAAAATGCGAGCATCGGCGCGGGTGCCAAAGTGGGCCCCTTTGCGCACCTCCGCGAAGGCACGGTGTTGGATGAGAAGGTCCATATGGGCAATTTCGTGGAGACCAAGAAGGCCCACCTTCGTGCCGGGGCGAAAGCCAACCATCTGAGCTACCTCGGCGATTGCGAAGTGGGCGAGCGCACCAACATCGGCGCAGGCTTCATTACGTGCAACTACGATGGCCATCGCAAACACCGAACCATGATTGGAAAAGACGTATTTGTGGGTTCCGATTGCCAGGCCGTGGCTCCCATTACCCTGGGTGATGGCTGTGTTACAGCCGCAGGCACAACCCTTACCGTGGACGTTCCCGCCCAGGCCTTGGCGCTTTCGCGTGTGCCGCAAGTGAACAAGGAAGGGGCCGCGGAACGAATGAGAGCGAAACGCAAGGGCGGCCTGGGTTAGACTGGTTCATTGCGCCATCGCGCACTGAAAGCCCAATGCTGAATTCCATGCTCGAAAACCTGGGTACCAAGATCCTTGTCCTCCTAGATCAGGCAGGGGATTTCGCCGTAGTCTCAGGCCGAGCCTTTCGTGCGATCTTTAAGCGCCCCTTCGACGGGGCTGCTCTGATGCACCAGTTCCAGTCTGTGGGCGTCAATAGTATTCCGGTTATTTTGCTCACCTCCTTGGCGGTGAGCATGGTGTTCGCCGTGCAGTTGGCCTATGGATTCAAACAATTTCAAGCGGAAGGACTCGCTTCCCAGGTAAATGGGTTGGCCATCGTGCGCGAACTGGCGCCGGTCATTTCAGGCCTGATGATGGCGGGCCGGGTTGGCAGCGCCATGGCAGCAGAACTCGGCACCATGCAGGTGACCGAACAAATCGACGCCCTGGAATGCCTGGCCACCGATCCGATTCACTACCTGTTTGTGCCCCGACTGCTGGCTTCCGCCATCATGGTTCCCATGCTCGTCGGCCTCAGTATTTACGTGGGCTACTGGGGCGGCTACCTTTTGCTCGTGGGAGTCGAGGGACAAAGTTCCGTGGTCTATGCCAGCGACTTCTTCAAGTTGTTGTCCTTCCGGGATCTCCGCATCGCGCTCTACAAGGCCTTCGTGTTCGGCGTCATCATCGCCCTCGTGGGCTGCTGGCGCGGCTATCGAACTCACGGAGGGGCCGAAGGCGTGGGCAATGCCCCCACTAGCAGCGTGGTGACATCCAGCCTCTGGATCCTGATCTCCGATTTTTTCCTGACGAAGCTTCTGCTCGTCTGAGGAACACCCATGGAACCCGTTATCGATGTCGTCAATCTCTCTAAGGCCTTCGGGCCCAAGGTCGTTCTATCCAATGTCAATTTGCAGGTGCAGGAAGGTGAAAGTCTTTGCGTGATGGGCGGTTCGGGCACCGGCAAAACGGTGCTGCTGCGCAACATCATGGGTCTCCTTACGCCCGATGCGGGCCATGTCGCCGTGGACGGCAAGATCATCCAACAACTCAATCGGGACGAACTTTTCGAAGTGCGACAAAAGATCGGCATGTGCTTTCAGATGGCGGCCTTATTTGATTCCATGACCGTGGAAGAAAACGTGGGCTTTGCCCTGAAACGCCACACGCCCATGACCAAGGCCGAGATCGCCGATCGCGTGGATGAATGCCTTTCCATGGTGGGCCTCAAGGACACCAACAAGTTGAAGCCATCCGAACTCTCCGGCGGCATGAAGCGCCGCGTGGGCTTCGCCAGGGCCATCGCGCTCAAACCCAAGATCCTGCTCTTCGATGAACCCACGACGGGTCTGGACCCGGTGATGACCGATGTAATCGGTCGCATTATCTTGGATCTCAAAGCCGAATTGGGGATGACCAGCATCACTGTCACCCACGATCTCAAGAGCGCCTTCGAAATCGCCGATCGCATCGCCCTGATCTTCCGGGGTGAGTGCATTGCCTGCCAAACACCCGGTGAATTCAAGGTCAACCCGCATCCCGTCGTACAGCAGTTCTTGCGCGGCGATGCCGACGGCCCCTTCCTGCAAGATCCACCACCGCCCAAGCGGGCCCTTGACCGCGCCCTTTTCCACCCTATTCACATCGATTAAACCTTCTGGATATGTCATGAAACTCGAATCCAAAGTCGGCGCCTTCTTCATCGGTTCCATCGTGATTCTCGGTGCACTCATTCTGCGCACTGAGAAGCTGGAGCTCTTCGGGAGATCCGATGAGCGAACCTTCCGCACCGAATTTGCCCAAGTTGCAGGGCTCAATGTCCAGGGCCATATCCGCATCGCCGGGGTAAAGGTGGGCACCGTCAAGGAAATCGGGATCGAAAAGGGCCGCGCCGTTGTCACCTTTAGCGTGGAAAAGAAATTTGCCTTAACCAAGGGCGCCACGGCTTCGCTCAGCAGTATCGGAATTCTGGGCGAAAAATACATCGAGTTGGACCCAGGTCAACCCACGCAGGAAACCCTTCCCGCCGGCAGCGCCATCCCCAGTAAAACGGGCGTGAGCCTGGACAACTTAATGGAAACCCTTGGGGCCATCGGCACCGATGTAAAGGGCATCACCTATGCTCTGAATCAATCCATCGGTGGCGAAAACGGTCGCCAGAAGATCGACGAGATCGTGGATAACATCCGCCAGCTCACCGGGGAATTCCGCGCCATGGCCCAGGAGAATCACGCCGCCATCAACAACACCATGGCCAATGTGGAATCCATTACCGGCGAATTGAAGGATCGGCTCCCCAAGATCGCCAAGCAATTCGAGGATCTGGGCAAAGGCCTGAACGAGATGGTCGACCAGAGCAAACCCGAGATGAAGGGCCTGCTCACCGATGTGCGCAAACTGGCCCAGGGCTTCCAGTCCACCTCGGAGAACATCCGTTCCATCACCGACAAGCTGAACAAGGGTGAAGGCACCATCGGCAAACTGCTCACCGACGAAAGCACCATTCAGAAGGTAAATGCCGCTGTAGACAATGTGAACGAAATGCTGGGCGGGCTCAAGAATATGGATTTGCGCCTAGATTTGAACGCCGCCAGCTGGACTTCTCGAAGTGACAGCATGATCGGCCTGGGCATCGAATTCGCACCACGCAAGGACTACTGGTACAGCTTGGCGGTGAATTCTTCACCCGACGGCAAGGTCTCGGATAGCACGCGCACCGTAACGCGCATCGACCCCATCACGGGCCTGCCCACCAACACCATCGAGAAAGTTCGCACCATCAATGCCGAACAAGTCATGACGCTTTCCGCCGAATTCATGAAGCGGATTGGTGATTACTTTGTGGTGCACGCCGGCATCATCGATGGCAAAGGAGGCGCAGGTGCCGAAGTTCGCTTCCTGGATGACCGTCTGCGTTTTGGCGGCCTTGCCTACGATTTTGGCAAACGCGATGACAAGCCAAACCCACGCTATCGCTTGACCTCCAGCTATCAGTTTTGGAAGGGGCTCTACATCAAAGCCGGCATGCAGGATCTTGCCAACAAGGAATTCCGCAGCTTTTACGTCGGCGGCGGTATTCGCTGGAAGGATGACGATCTCAAAAAGCTGGTGGGGTTAGCCAGCGCTGGAAAGTAACCCTCCATGCGGAGTCTCCCTTCGTTTTCCACACCGGAATGGCCTTTCCTGGCTGTGCGTCGTGGAATCCCTTTGGGGCTAGCTTTCCTGGCTATACTCGGCGCTCTATTGCACGCCCAAGGCAGAGGCTGGCTAGTCCTTGCCGCGGTGGGCTTCCTTGCTGAAGCCTGGCCTTCCTTCAAGCACGGGGAAGCCTATCTTCGCAATCGACGAGCAATCGTGCGTTGGGATGGTTTCTGGACCTTTGCCTTTCGCCCGGTGGCCCGCTTTCTGGGCAAGGAAGAGGCCTGGATCCTTTCTTTTTGCGCATGGAACAATCGCCGGGTGCGGGAGGTTTTTGAAACGCGCCGCGCCAAGAATGCCCTCATCCTTCTGCCCCACTGCATTCAATTGGCACGCTGCAAGGCCGATATCTTTGAGGATCCAAAAAACTGCTATGAATGCGGGCTTTGCCCGGTGGGCGACACCATCGAATCAAGCCTTAAAAAGCGCTGGAATGTGCGTATCAGCAATCGCAGTCACAAGGCGTACAGAGAGGCCCGGGAATTCCAACCCGATCTCATCGTGGCTGTAAGTTGCTCAGATCGACTTCTGAAGGGCCTTACGAAACTGGCCGAAGTGCCCTGTTACGTGCTCCCACTCCAATTGCCTCACGGCATGTGCGTGGACACAACCTTCAGTATTCCCAACCTGATTACCGCTATGGATGACCTCGTTGAGACGCGTACGACGCCTCCAGCCAGAATCCAGCCCTTGGAGGGCATCGCGTGAGTGGACTAATCCGAAGCCGCCTTGAACGCCTGCTAGGGCCCATATTGATGCCCTACCTGCTGCACCTGCGACCCATGGAATGGCCCATAATGACGGCCCATTTCCTCTTGGGCACCCTGCTGGCCGTGGGCGGAAAGCTGCCCCTGAATGCGACGGGTTACGGCTGGTTCGTATTCGTCGTGTTGATGAATGGTGGCACCCTCGCCATCAACAGCGCCTTCGACAATGACGAGGGTGATATCGGCTACCTCAAGCAACCTCCAAAACCGCCGAAATACCTCTTCCATGTTTCTGCCGCCATGCTATTCCTGAGCCTCGGCCTGGGGTTTTTGCTGCCCCCTCTCTTCGCCTGGAGCAACGCTGCCTGCGTTGTCATGTCCTTTCTTTATTCGGTGCCACCGGTGCGCCTGAAGGCTCGGGCTGGGTGGGATGTCGTGATCAACTGCCTTGGCTTCGGCCTGTTGACGCCCCTTGCGGGCTGGGGCGTAACAGGTAGAGCTCCGACGGCACCCTTTATTTCTCTGACGCTTGGTTTCGCGCTTCTTTTCGGTGCCCTGTATCCCCTCACCCAAATTTATCAAATCGAAGAGGATCGCAGTCGCGGCGATGTAACCATGGTGATTAAACTCGGCGAGAGCCTGAGCCTAGCCCTGGCGCTAGCCATGATGGTTCTTGCTCACGGCTTTTTTGCCTGGGGAATCCTGCGCTCTAGGCCTGGCCTACCGTGGCTCGCCCTTTCGCTTGGCTGCTGGCTGATCGTTCTGGTGCCTTGGCTCATTAACTGGCGGCAGTGGACCCCCAAAAGGCACGAACAAGGCATGTATTGGGCGCTAGCCGCCTGGGCGATCACCGATATCAGCGTCTTGGTTCTCATGTGGCCGCGAGGGTAAACCTCATCTACCGGGAAACGCCATGCTTGCTCCCAAAGTGCCACCACCCTTCCCACTGCAATGGGGTTTCACAACGCGCCTGGATGCGCTGGAAAACGCCCCTCCCATTCGTCTGAAGCAAATTCATGGCAACGATATTCACCCCGCCACCAGCGCTGTGCAACCGGGCGATGGTCTATGGACTACGACACCGGGTGAAACCATTGGCGTGCGGGTGGCCGATTGCGCCCCCATCCTTCTAGCTGGCATTGCGGCCGATACGCCTTGGGTAGCAGCCCTCCACGCTGGGTGGCGCGGAGCGGTGGCCGGTATTCTTCGCCGAGGCGTCGCGCTCTTCCAAGAGCAGGGTGGAAATCCCGAAGTTTTAGTGTGGGCCATTGGACCCGCCATCGGACGCTGCCATTTCGAAGTGGGGGCCGAAGTCATCCAGGCGGCCCGCATGGACCCAGCCTGGCGTGAGGACCTTGCCACGGTAACCCCATCCGGAAAATTCTTCTTCGATCTCCATGGATTTCTGCACGCGCAAGCCATGGATCTGGGCTTGGATGCCCGAAGGGATGGTTCCATCCACCGATGTACGCGGTGCGAGCCGGAACTGTTCTTCAGCTACCGAGGGGGCGACCTCGAAGGCCGCCAGTGGGGTTGGATTCGGATTGGCGAAAAGATCTGAGCGAAAAAACAAATCAGTGCAGCGGGAATTGCACCTGAACCGCCGTGCCTTCGCCTTCGTTCCGAATACCGATCTGCCCATCGTAGGCCGCCAGTAGCTGTTTGCAGAACGGCAGGGACGGCCCTGGGCTGCGAATGCCAATGACCACCTGCTGATGCAATTCGTTGAACGGTTCGAAGGCCATCGCCAATTCTGAGGGAGGGATGGGTCCGCCCTCATCTACCATTTCGAAGTGGAAGCATGCACCTTCGGTCCAGGATCTCAGGTGAAGGATAGAGCCAGGGGTTGGGCCGCTAAACCCGTGTTGGATAAGGCTTTGCAGTAATTTGGCGAAATCACCGTACACCCCGAAGATGCGAGCTTCGGTGGCGGCAAATTCCGTTTCGACCTCGGCACCACTCGGCACGATGCCCTCGGCGGCGAGCAACTCCAATTCCTGGGCCATCAGGTCATGCAGATCAAGATACTCAGGGGTGGTGGGGTCGTCCTTATTGACACGGCGAAGCAGGGCTTTCAACAAACCCTCGATCTCGGAAACCGCATTTCGGATTTCGGCGATGGACTGCGGCGCCCTGAGACAGGCCTCCTCGCCCAGGGTGTGCCGAACCTGGATCAGCTGCTCCAATTCAATACTCTGTCGATCGAGAACCTGCACTGGAGTGACGAGGCGGTGCGTGATCTTGTATAGGAGGCCATCGAGCAACTCCCGGCGATCCTGGCGGCTAATTTCTGCCTTGGCATTCTGAAGATCCTGGTAGGAACCTTCCATTCGCTCATAGCTAGAGGCCAGGGCACGACTGCTTTCCTGCAGACTATGGATGAGTTCAGCGTTCTCGATACTTACCAAGGCATGACTGGCATGGAGGGCCATGAGCTCCACTTCAAGAGGCTCGAAGGGTTCTTCCGCAACGCGCGAGAGGGCCCAAAAACCCCAGATTTCATGCCCAACCTGACGATCCTTCAGAACAAGAAGACTGGTCTCCAAGGCAGGGGACCAGAAGCCAAGGGACAAGCCTTCATCCCAAATTCGATGGTTCCGCAAAGCATTGCCTTGGAGGATGCCATTTTCCGAAAGGAATAGCATCCGAGAGCAAAAGGGATGGTCCCTTTGAAGGGTGGGAGCGACCTCAAAACGTTCACCCTGCCATTGAAAGCCTTCCCAATAGCCGCCGCTCGGATGGAGCCGATAGGCCACAATGTGACTCGCTCTAACCATGGCGCGCACTTGGTCCAACACCTTAACCAAGATGACCGATGGGTCCTGCTCACCTAACAGGGACTGCCCCAAGGTCAACAGCCCGGAAAGGCTCTGATTCCGAATCTCCAATTCACGCTGAGCCGAAGTCAGTTTGGTATTGGCCTCCTGGACTTCGTTCAGCTGAGCTTCCAGATGATCCAACATCTGCACATTGAAATTCCGAAGCACTGCGCCTTCGCGGGACTTTTCTACATGCTCACGTTGACCCGCTAAATAGGCTTCGACCTGCTTCACAAAGGTAAAGGGGTCGATGGGCTTGGGAATAAAGCCGTCACAACCTGCCACCAATGCGGTGTCGCGATCGCTCTTTTGGGTTTTTGCCGTCAACGCCACAATGGGTGTTTGTTTGAGATCCGTATGCTGGCGAAATTTGGTGGCGATCTCGAAACCCGAAAGCCCCGGTAAGTTGATATCAAGCAAAATAAGATCCGGCTGGAGATCCAGGGCCATCTCAAAGCCTTTGAGTCCTTCTTCGGCCCAGTGCATGACATAACCTGCCTGCGTCAACAAGCGTTGCACCAGCCGCCAGTTCACCGGATTATCTTCGATGCAAAGAATCTTGATCGCTTGGGTCATGGGTGCCCCGGTTTGCGCAAGGGAATTTCTACGGTAAAGGTTGATCCCTTCCCTTTCTGGCTATCGACGCGAATCGCACCCCGCATTAAACCGATAAGACGCTGCGACAGAGCAAGCCCTAGCCCCGTGCCACCAAAGCGCCGCGTAATGCTGCCGTCTACCTGCTGGAAGGGACGAAAGAGCCGAGTCATTTCTTCGGCACTCATGCCGATACCCGTATCCCGAATCGCCACGTACAGAAGTTCGCGATCTCGCTCCACGGATACTCGAACAGAACCTCGTTCGGTAAATTTAATGGCATTCCCCACAAGGTTCGTAAACACCTGTTTCAATCGACCCGGATCTCCCATCACTCGCACATCTTCCCAGCCTGGAGATTCAAAACTGAATTGAATTCTTCGGTCTGGAATAAGACCCGCAGCCAGCAACTTCACCTCTTCGAGCAAGGGAAGAGGATCAATTTCCACAAGGTCTATTTCAAATTTTCCGGCCTCGATCTTCGACAGATCCAAGATCGAATCAATCATCGACAGCAAGCTGCGTCCGTTCTGGTGAATGATGTCCAGATCCATCTTCACGTCATCGGGGATCCGTTCAGGACTCTCCTGCAGCAGCAACCCAGAGAACCCGATCACCGCATTGAGTGGCGTTCGAAGTTCGTGGCTCATGTTGGCCAGGAATTCATCTTTCAGACGATCGACCTGCTGCAATTTTTGAAAACTCACCATCAGGCTTTCGTTCAACTCAACAAGCTCGAGGGTCTTAGAACGTACCTTTTCTTCCAAGGTCTCGGCCCAGGCACGAATCTCGGCCCGGCTCTCCTCCAGGCCTTTTGTCCGCTCTTGAACCAAGTGTTCCAAGTTTGCGCGAATTTCCTCCAACTCCCAGATTGTCTCCATCAATTGGCGAGTGCGTTCCTGCACGCGAAATTCGAGTAGACGGTTTTGCCGTTCAATCTCGTCTCTGGAAACCCGCAGTTTATTGGTCATCAAATCAAAGCTGAGGCTCAGGTCCTCGAGTTCATCGCCACTGTGCACCAGGACCTGACCCACGGCCAAATTACCCCGAGCGACCTGTTGCGCCATGTCAGTCAGGCTTTCGATGGGACGAATGTAGCGCCGTTCCAAAAAGACCGTGGCCAGGATCCCCAAGATGAGAAGAATCAAGCCAGTGCTCATGCCCATCACGATGTTGTCATGGACCGTTTTCTGAATATCTTCGGTCGTGAACCCCAGCACGAGCGTGCCCACTTTGTCAGGGTGTGGTTCGCGGAAGAAGATGGGCGCATTGGCGACGAGGATGCCATCCTTCATGCGAGTAAACGACTGGCTGCGCCCTTGATTAAGGTTGTATTCCTTAACCCACAGTGGGGTGGAAGGCGTGGAATCCACTTGAATGCCGCGCTCATCAAAGACCACGCTGAACTGAAAAGCCGGGATATTTTTCACACCCTCCAGAACCTTGGCGATCTCTTCCGGACTGCCGGTGGCCAGGGCCGGACCAAGGGCATAACTAGCTGTTTCCGCGACTTGGCGCGCACTTAGCATGGACTGATTGCGGATTTGCCGTTCCACCCGCCGCGGGTAGACAAAGGCATTGAAGACCATTGCACCCAGCATCAGGAGGCCAATGACCGTCATAAACTTCGTCTTGATTGAGAGGCGCGGCATGGAAAGAGTCTATCCCGCCCTGAAAAAATGAAAACGGGCAGCCCCGTATAGCCGTGAATCCACCGCAAGAAAATCACCTGGGCAGGGTAATTCTGTGCGTTTTTCGGTTTCCCAGACGAGGAGCCCATCCTTGCCAAGCCAGGCGCGAATGATTGGGGCTAGGCGCTCGAACACCAGTGCCGATCCCTCGTAGGGCGGATCGACAAACACAAGATCCAGACCTTGAAAGGCATCACGCTTCAAGCGCAGGGCATCCTGGCGGAGAACCTGGACCCCAGTGCCACGGCAATTGCGCAGAGCCAAAGCGCAGGCTTTCACGTCCTGTTCGACGCAGACCACTGGCGAATACCCCCGGGACCAGGCCTCCACCCCCACGGCCCCGGTTCCCGCAAAGAGATCCAGAAATGACCCTTTGGGCCAACCTTGAAGAATCGAAAACAAGGCTTCCCTCGCCCGATCCGAAGTTGGGCGTATGCGGAAGTCTCCCTCCGGGGGAGAATCCAAACGCCGACCTTTAATGATTCCTGCAATGATTCGCATGGAGCTGGCTAAAGAAAAGAAAGCAGCATGGAAGGCTTAGTAGGCCCACTTCATGAGCATGCCGCCCCACGTGAAACCCGCGCCGAATGCTGCAAGGACAACATAATCGCCCTTCTGAACCTTACCGGCTCCTAGCGACTGATGGAGGGCGGTTGGAAGGGTTGCCGAAGTGGTGTTGGCAAACAATTCGATATTGGTGGCCATACGGTCGAGGGGCAATTCCAGGCGCTTAGCAGCGGCTTCCATGATCCGATTGTTGGCTTGGTGGGGCACGAAGAGTTTGAGATCCTTGGGGTCGATGGCATTTCGATCCAGCATCAACCGGCTGATTTCGGCCATGTCCCGAACCGCATTTTTGTATACTTCTTTGCCATTCTGATGAATGCAATGTTGGTTGGCCGCCACAGTCTCGGCCGTGGCAGGTTTGAGGGAACCACCTGCGGGCATGTACAGGTAGGGGGCTCCACGACCATCGATCCGCTGTTCGAAATCAAGGATGCCATAACCAGCTTCAACTTCTTCGACGATCACAGCGCCCGCACCATCACCAAAGAGCACGAGAGTATTGCGATCCTTCTTGTCGGCGATGGAAGTCATGACATCGCACCCAACCACCGCGACTCGCTTGTAGGCCCCGCTGGCAACCAGACTGGCTGCGGTGCTAAGTCCGAATATGAAACTGGAACAAGCCGCGTTGAGATCAAAACCAAAGGCCTTCGAGGCGCCAACCTTGGTTTGAATCAGGGCTGCGGTGCAGGGGAAAAGCATATCGGGCGTTACCGTGCAGGCAATGATGGCATCGAGATCGTCGGCGCCAATACCACGGTTGTTCAGGGCCATATTTAGGGCTTCTACACCCAGATCCGAGGAGCCAACACCAGGCTCGACCCAACGACGTTCCCGGATTCCAGTGCGAGAAATAATCCACTCGTCACTCGTGTCTACCAGCAGTGCCAATTCCTGGTTGTTGACGATCCGCTCGGGATAGAACTGTCCGGTAGCGGTAATGCCAACGGATTTGGAGAGAGTTCGAGTCAATGGAACCTCCTGCAGTGCTAGGTACGATCAAACCTCCGATTATGCCGGGGCGAGGCCACAAGGTCCACCCTGCATGCCGTACGGAGAGTGCGAGTTGGTATCATTATGCAAGTTCATCGTGAAGGAAATCTCAGCCATGCGCACTCTTGCCGTGCTTCCAAGCCGTTTCGCTGCCACCCGTTTTCCCGGAAAACCACTTGCCATCATTGCGGGGAAACCCATGATCCAGTGGGTTTGGGAAGCTGTGAGTCGTGCCGGTGGCGTGGATAAAATCGTGGTGGCCACCGATGATGAACGAATTTGTAGTGCCGTCAATGATTTCAACGGACAGGTCATTATCACGGATCCCACCCTTCCTTCGGGCACGGATCGCGTGGCTTCGGCCCTCCACAAGCTTGGTGAACACTTTGATATCGTTCTGAATATTCAGGGCGACGAGCCTGCCATGCACGCCGAGACCATCTCCGCGGTCGTTAAGCTGATGGTCGACGATCCCGAACTAAACATGGGCACTGCGGCCTGTCCCTTCGCCAACATGGACGAAATTTTCAATCCCAACGCCGTAAAGGTTGTGACGGATGACCGTGGGCGAGCGCTTTATTTCAGCCGAAGCCCCATACCTTACCGGCGAAATAGCACAATCTTCGAAGCGGATTTCCGCCCTTGGTTGCAGCCTGCAGACCTGCAGTTCTTCAAGCGTCACCTTGGCATCTATGCCTATCGCCCTGAGACACTGCGGGCCTTCACCAACTTGCCTCCCCATCCACTCGAACAGTTTGAAATGCTGGAACAACTGCGCGCACTGGCAGCCGGCATGACCATTGGCGTTGCTGAAACCCCCTATCTAAGCCTGGGAGTGGACACACCCAGCGATATACCCGCAGCGGAAAAGTTGCTGCGAGAGCAACGGCTAATCCCTTGATCGATCCATCCACCTTACGCGAAGCCAGGGCCTTGATTGAGGCCCAGGGATTACGCTTCGAGACCAATATTGATGATCTGGTCGGCCTGTACGAAAACGGCCAAATGATCGGCTGTGGCGCGCGCAAAGGCTACGTTCTAAAAATGCTTGTCATTGTGCCCGATCACCAGGGCACAGGCGCACTGGGGGAACTCGTCACAAGACTCATCCTTTCTGGAATGGCTGCCGGACACGAAACCCTGTTCATCTACACCGCGCCCCAAAATGCCTCCAGTTTTCAGGCGCTCAACTTTCGGCTCCTCGTGACCCAAGGCCCTGTGGCCCTCCTGGAACATGGGCCCGGTATCGAGGCCTACTTCAATGCGCACAGTTCCGACATCACTCCAGGGCAAAATGGAGCCATCGTCGTGAACGGGAATCCCTTCACCTGGGGCCATCTTCATCTCGTTGAAACAGCGGCTCGCCAAGTGGATCATCTATTTCTTTTTGTGGTCCGGGAAGATCTTTCGGCATTCCCCTTCGACGTACGCTATCGCCTTGCCCAAGAGGCTACCGCCCACCTCGAAAACCTGACTGTTCTCGACACATCACGCTATGCGGTGAGCGCAGGCACCTTTCCTTCCTACTTTTTGAAGCACATGGATCGGGTTGCCTTGGCCCAAATGAGCCTTGACATCCGCCTCTTCGCCCAGCGCGTTGCCCCAAGGTTCCATATCTCATCTCGCTTTGTGGGCGAAGAACCCCTCTGCCCGACCACTGCGGCATACAATCGGGTGATGTCGGAAGTCTTGCAGGAACACGCCATTCGCTGGGTGATGGTACCTCGTCTCCCCGCAGGTGGCTCAGCCATCAGCGCAACTCGAGTTCGCACGGCCCTGATTCAAAATGACTTCAAAACATTAGAGACACTCGTGCCACCTTCAACACTTGCCTTCCTTCAGTCTTCAGCGGCACAACCCATTGCCGATCACCTTCGAGCCCAAATGAGCGGAGATAGGTCATGAAAATCCAACGCAAGGCCAGCTCTGGCACGATGCAATCAAGCGACCTGATGGTTGTGGTGGAACCCAGCGAGACCCTTCAGATTGAAATTGAATCAACGGTCAAAAAGCAGTTCGAGCACCTTATTCGCGCTCAAATCACCACAACCCTCGAGCATTTGGGGGTTCAAACAGGGCGTATCCAGATTTCCGACCGTGGGGCCCTGGATTACGCCATCGCCGCTCGAATCGAAACTGCAATCAAACGATCCTCCGAGGAATAGTCATGGAAAAACTCTGGTCCAGAGAATGCCAAGCCGGGCGTCGCTTCATCATCAAAATTGAGCCCGGAACCAAGATCGTCCAGGCCTTGGTGGATTTTGCCCGAGCTGAAAACCTCCACTTCGCGTCAATGGTTTCCGCCATCGGCTCGGTGCGCGATGTTCAATTCAGCGGGATTCAAGCTGGCGCCCAATTACCCATGACGGGGCCTCGCATCAAAACCCATCGCCTAGAAGGCCCTCTTGAGTTGTTGGGCCTCGAAGGCAACATCGCACCCAATGCCGAAAAACAACTCGGAGGCCAGTTCTACATCCTGGGTTCCAAATCTAGTGGCGAAGTGGTGGGCGGGCGCCTGATCGAAGCTGAAGTCTTCGCAACTTGCGAAATCGTGTTGGCCGAGTATCTCGTGGACGGTATCGGACGCCACTGCTCCGCAACTAGCGGGGTAGACACGCTGTTCATCGAAGAAAAATAGAAATTAAGGGAACGCGCCATGAAGCTCAGAAGGTCACTGCTCTACGTGCCGGGAAACATGCCGGGCATGCTTCAAAACATTCCGGTCTTCGAGGCCGATGGCGTGATGATCGATCTGGAAGACGCGGTGCCGCTTCAGGAAAAGGACGCGGCCCGCCTGCTAACCCGCAACTTCCTGCGTTTCTTCCAAAATCGCAACAAGGAAATGTTCGTGCGGATCAATCCGCTGGATACGCCTTACGCCGCTTCCGATCTTCAGGAGATTCTGCCCGCGTTGCCGGACGGCATTCGCCTTCCCAAGGCCGATAACCCCGAAATCGTCGAACGGCTCGATACTCTGCTCACCGAACAGGAAGAGAAGCTCCATCTTGAGATCGGATATTTCAAGATTATTCCTTCCATCGAGAGTGCTCAGGGCGTGCTCAATTGCGTCGAAACAGCCAAGGCCTCTTCCCGCATCGTGGCCCTGGCCTTTGGCGCGGAGGACTACACCGCTTCCATGGAAATTGATCGCACCAAAACCGGCGAAGAACTGTTCTCGGCCCGCACCCGCGTGGTCTGGGCGGCCAAGGCTGCTGGTGTGCAGGTGATCGACACGATCTTCTCGGATGTGAATGACATGGAAGCGCTGCGGGCCGAAACCGTCCTAGTCAAGCGTTTAGGCTTCACGGGTAAATCGCTCGTCAATCCGCGTCAGATCGAAGTTGTCCATGATGTATTCCGCCCCACGCCCGAAGAAATTGAAAACGCGGTAGAAGTGATGGAAGCCATCAAGCGAGCCCGCGAAATGGGCACCGGTGTTATTTCGCTGCGAGGAAAAATGGTCGATGCACCCGTGGTCACCCGCGCCGCCCGCACTCTCCGATCCGCCATTGCCTTCGGCATGATCGAATACGCACTTTCCGACGAGGTGATCCATGGCGAAAAATAGCCTCGGCCGCGAGATTCCAGCCCAGTGGCGTGGACGCACGCTCGATCCCTACCTCGATCCTTGGAACAAGAAACCCGAAGTCCTGCGCGCCACCCGGCCCCTGGTCCGACGCAGCCCTGGCGATAGCAAATTGCTGCCTTCCCTTCGCGCCGCGCTCGAAAAATGCGAACTGCGCGATGGGATGAACATCTCCACCCACCACCATCTTCGAAACGGCGATTTGCTCCTGAATATGCTGGTCAAGGAAATGGATGCCATGGGTTTGCGCGACATGGGCATTGCGTCCAGCTCTGTGCATGCAGTCCATGCCGAGATCATTCCCTACATTCGCAAAGGCGTGATCACCCGCATTGAAACCGGAGTCAATGGTCTCATTGGAGAAATGGTTAGCCGCGGAGAGTTGAACTGTTCCGTCATCGTGCGCAGTCACGGCGGTCGGGCCCGCTCCCTGGTCACGGGCGAAGTGGAAGTTGATGCGGCTTTCATCGCCGCCCCCTGTTGCGATATCACCGGCAATATGAATGGTGTCCATGGTCCCTCGGCCTGCGGTTCGCTTGGCTACGCCTACACCGATGCCCGCTACGCCAAGAAGGTCATCGCCGTCACGGATAATCTGGTTCGCTACCCGGCGTCTCCCATCAGCATTTCCCAGAGCGATGTGGACTATGTGGTGCAAATTGAATCCCTGGGAGATCCTCGCAAAATCGTCTCCACCACCACCCGTATCACGCGTGATCCTGCAGGCCTTCTGATCGCGAAGTACGCCGCGGAGGTCATCGAAGCCTCGGGCTTGCTGAAAGATGGCTTCTCCTTCCAGACAGGCGCCGGTGGCACCTCACTGGCGGTGGCCGATAACATTCGACGCAAGATGGCAGCCGGGCAAATCAAAGGCAGTTTCGGCTGCGGCGGAATCACAGGCTATTTCGTGGACATGCTGGAGCAGGGCTATTTCGAAACTCTTTTCGATGTTCAGTGCTTCGATTTGAATGCCGTGGATTCCATGCGCCGCAATGCGGGCCACCGGGAAATCAGCGCCGATCTCTACGCCAGCCCCTTCAATCGAGGCTCTGTGGTCAATATGCTCGATTGCGTGATCTTGGGTGCCACTGAGGTGGACGTGGACTTCAACGTCAACGTCAACACCGAATCCAGCGGCTACCTGCTGCATAACACCGGCGGACATTGCGATACCGCTGCGGGTGCCAAGCTCGCCATCGTCGTGGCGCCGTCCATTCGCGGCAGGCTTCCTATCGTCCGCAATGCTGTCACCACCGTCACCACACCGGGCGAGACCGTGGATGTCATCGTCACCGAGCGCGGCATCTGCATTGCCGATAAGCACGTTGATCTTAAAAAGGAACTGCTGCGGCGCAATCTCCCCGTTAAGGACATCCGGCAATTCCACGAGGAAATCACTCAGATCACCGGTATTCCCAAACCCGTCGAATTCGATGATGAAATCGTTGCCCTCATTGAGTACCGCGATGGTTCCATCATCGATGTCGTCCGCCGCGTCCGCGAATAGCACGACCTTGCAAGCCGGGATTCTGGAGGCTCGGGATGCGCGCCAGCGTGTCCTAGTGGCGGCTTTAGCCAAGGCCCGGACCGGCAATCAGGTCTCGGTCCTGTTCGTCAGCACCAATATTCCAGGCCCCGATAAGCATCGCCCAGGATCCTCGGCGCTGATTGTCGGTGCACTAGATTCGCTGCAAAAAACAATCCCTCTGGAAAGCGATGCCCTTGAAAGCGATCTCCTAGGCCCCTTCTGGATTGGGTATTCCACCACTCAACCCGCGAAAATCAAACAAAGGACCATCGAGATCGAAGCGGCCCATCCTTCGGCTCGACTCCTGGATATCGATGTCTATGGCCTCGATGGCATCCAGATAAGTCGGGTCATGTTGGGAGCCACCCCGCGCGCCTGCCTAATTTGCTCGGAGCCGGCTGGCGAATGCATTCGACTGGGGCGGCACCAGCCACAGGAAATCCAGCCTCGCGTCGAAACCCTTCTGGAGTCATTCCAAACGGTCCACAAAACTCTGACACCAGAACGATTGGCAGAAAATCTTGCTCTGGGCGCCCATTTGGAGCTTCGCGTCACACCAAAACCTGGGCTCGTGGATTCCCACGATAACGGCTCACATGCCGATCTGACCTACGCCACCATGCAGACCTCCGCGAATTTACTGCCCATGTACTTCGCGGATCTTTTGAATGGATTCAGCCAACGTGTTCCCCTACAAACCTACGTCCAGGCTGGCCTTGAAGCCGAGTCCCGGATGTTCACCGCCATTCAATCCAATGCCCACAAGGGCTATATTTTCTTATCAGGGCTACTCTTGCTCGCCGCCTGCGAATGTGAGGGAGAAATGGCACGGCTGCGGCCCACCTTGGCGAAACTCGCAGGAAGATTTTTTGCAGGCTTTGATAGTTCCAAAAGCGCCAGCGTGCGCCTCCGCCACACCGTGGGTGGCATCCAGGCGGCCACGGAACGCGGCCTTCCCGCAGTGTTCGAACATGGCTGGCCCCGGTATCAGGAGGCCTTGAACGAAGGCTGGGGCGAGGAAGACGCCGCGTTCTATTTGATGGCGATCCTCATGCAGCAGGTGGAGGACACCACGGCCATCCACCGCGGTGGAATTGAGGGACTCGCCCGGCTGCAACGCGACGGTGCGCATTTGCAGAAAATGCTGGAGCGCCGCCAATCACCACGACAATGGCTGGCCGAATTGAACGAGGTCTATCGCCGAATGGGTCTAACCATGGGTGGCGTCGCCGATTGCATGGCCCTGACCTTCGCGCTGCATCTCAGTTTTGCTTCACCCAAGCCTTGACCAGCGCTTCGAAATGATCGCCGCGCTGTTCGAAGTTCTTGAACTGATCGAAGCTGGCGCAGGCTGGGCTTAGCAGAATCTGATCGCCCGACTGGGCAAGGTGGAAGGCCTTCGCCACGGCGGCGTCGAAGTTCCAGATGGATTCGTGCGGCAAATCGCCCAAATCCCGCTCCAGTTGGGGAATGGCATCTCCTAGAAAGAGGAGAGACCGCAGCTTGCCCTCTAGAGCCTCGCGCAGGGGCAGGTAACTTGTGCCCTTGTCTTCCCCCCCCAGCAGCACCACAAGGGGTCCCGGCAGCGCGCGAATGGCAGTTAGGGTGGCATCCACATTGGTGCCTTTGGAATCGTTATAGGCCTTTACGCCGGATCGCTCGCCGCAAAAGGCGATGCGATGGGAGAGCCCCGGATAACTCCGCAGGCCAGTGCGAAGCGCCGGAAGGGTGGCACCTCCGTGATGGGCCAACACACTCGCTGCCAGTGCGTTTTCGACATTGTGATCGCCGGGAATCTGCAATTCGGAACGATGCACCAAGGCGTTTACTTTTCCACTGGCGTCGCGCAGCATCAGTGTTCCAGTTTCATCACACCAGGCACCCGGCATGCCGATATCCGACCATCCAAACCGAGCCTCCCTGCCCTGCCCTGATGCAGCGTAGGTTTCGGTGGAAGGCGTTAAACGCAGATCGCCAGCTTGCTGGCCCTGAAAGACCCGCAACTTGGCATCGAGATAGCCCACCATATTGCCGTGGCGGGCCAGATGGTCTGGTGTCAAATTCAGCAATACCGCAGCTTCCGCATGGAAATCCCGAACGGTTTCCAATTGGTAGCTGGAGCATTCCAGGGCGAAGCGTGTTCCAGGCGCAGCACCCTCCAGAGCTTCAATCAGTGGAATGCCAAGGTTCCCACAAGCCACCGTTGGGATTCCCGAGGCTTTCAACAAATGGGCCGTCAAGTCTGTAGTGGTGCTTTTCCCGTTGGTACCCGTGATGGCCAAAAGCATGGCCCCATCCGCTCGGTTGCGCAAAATCCGATGCGCCAATTCCAATTCGCCAACAACCGAGATCCTTCGCCGCACGGCCTCTTGCACAAAGGGAATACTCGGTGGAACTCCGGGGCTAAGCACCACTTCCTCGCAATCATCCAGGAGCGCGAAAGGATGATCACCCCAGACACCGGGCACTTCCATCGCCGCCAGTTTTGCGATCAGGGCCTCATCCGGCACGGCCCGCCGCTCGTTCATTACAACGTTCTTACCGATTTTCGTGAGGTACGCAGCGACGGAGAGCCCTGAACGCCCTGCTCCGATGACTACGATCCGCCCCATACTGCCTCCGCGTTGATTCAGTTTTCCAGGAAGATGGCCAGGGTGCATCTATTCATGTCATGGCGCTGAAAAGAGCTTCACGTCAGACTGTAGCCAAAGGCTTTCCGCGAGGGTTATGCAAGATTCTGTCCTTCACAGCATTTTGAGTGGTGAACGCGCAGCGGTCACCTACACGCAATCCATCATTGACCTCAAAACCGGTGAGGTCGCGGCCGTGGAACTACTCACCCGCTTCGAAGATCCAGATGGTCGCATCCGCACGGTGGGCGGCCTTCTCGAGGATGTCACCCTGGCCCCCTCCATGCGGGTGGAGTTAGATCTGCTTTGCGTCGGGGCCGTCTTCGATGCCCTGGCAAAAACCCCGGTCACCGACCATCTCCTCTTTATCAACCTGCACCCGATGACGTTGGATGCTCCGGATTTCTGGAAAAAACTCAGCCCTTGGCTATGGAATCTTTCCATCCCACCGCATCGGATCGTGCTGGAGATCACAGAGGCCTTTGCCGGGCACGATCTGGACAAGCTGGAGGATTTCGCCCGCCGCCTTCGGACTCACGAACTGAGAATCGCCGTGGATGATCTCGGCAGTGGTGTTGCGAGCCTAACCCACATGGCCCGGCTGGCCCCAGATTTCATCAAGGTGGATCGTTCCTTGGTGCATCAAGCCCATCGCCGCCCCTATCAGGCAGCGCTGCTTAATGCCCTTTCGGTATTTGCCGATCGGAT
>JAIFMW010000211.1 GCA_020048105.1 Deltaproteobacteria bacterium
CCGTCTTGCCTTGGAGGAAGGCGCTGCGCCCATCCACCTCGCCGCGCAGAAGATTGAAGCCACCGCCATCGGTCCCATACAACCAAGCGACACGACGGTTCAGTGCTTCCGTCTGAAGGCGCAGGCTCGGCCGACTATCATCGCGCCCGAGCACCGAACTCTCGGGCCAGACCACCAGGGTTGCAGCGCCAGGATGGGGAAGGTTTTCCTTTGCCAACACTGCATCGGTGCGCCGCCACATGTCTTCTTCCATCCCCGAGGCGCGAACTCCGGGGTCATAATTCGGCTGCACCATCACCACATCCAACCGTCGCTCAGTGCCACGGGGAAGCAGGAACCACCCAAGGGAAAGCACCACAGGCATGGCCAACCAGAGGGCCGGAACCTTCAGGATCCGTTTCATGGGTTCCGCCGAGGTGAGCCGTCCCGCGAAGAGCGCACCGCAGCCCCAGCACCACGCCGAAAGGCCATGGGCGCCAACAAAGGCAGCGCTGCGCCCAAGCCAGGGCAGGCCACCTAGGGCCGCGCCCCAATTCCAGGGATAGACATGAAAGGCCAACACTTCCCAAGCTGCAATGCCAAAGGCAGCGGCCAGGGCACCGGCCCAGGGCCCAGAGCGACGGTAGGCCGCACGAGCGAGGAGCACTACGCCTAGAAAACCCAAGGACTCCCATGCCGCCAGCAATAAAGAAGCGGTCAGCGCCATCACCTGGGACATCGGCCCCTTGGCTTCCAAGGTGGCGGGCACCCAATAAAAGAGCATGGCGAAACCCGCGAAAAAGGAGATGAACACCCAACCAGCCTTGCGCTCTTTGAACACGGCATCAAAGAGCAGCGCAGGGAAGATGAAGGCCATGGCGGCCTCCAGAAACCCCCAGCCCGAAGCCGCCGGGAAGCGGAAGGCCAACATGAAGAAAGCCCCAAGAACCAGGGCTTCCGCAGTGCGACGCGCCAGGATTATCGGTGAGAATTTCATCGTCCCCTCCGGGCGGTTTCAAAACAGGCGATGCCCGCCGCCACGGCCGCATTGAGGCTTTCGACCCCTTCCATGGGGATGACCAGGAAGCGCACCGCCTCCGGAAGTTCGGCGTCACGCCATCCGTGCCCTTCGTTGCCGACGAGAATGCGTAAGGGGGCGCTCAGATCCGCTTGGGCCAGGGGAATGGCTCCAGGCGCACCGTGCAGCGCATACCAGCGGCCCGCGTCCAGCGGCAAGGCCTCGCAGCGGCGCACTGGCAGCAGGAAGGCCGCGCCCATGGATCCCCGCAAGGCCTTGGGACTGAAGGGATCCGCACATCCTGGGCCCAGCAGGGCCTGATCGAATCCGAACGCAGCGGCACTGCGCAGCACGGCTCCGAGATTGCCCGGATCCTGGATGGCCCAAGGCACGATGACACGGTCCGGCAGGGGACCGGAGGGCTCGGTGCCGATTTCCATCAGGAGCGCATGCTCGGGTGGACTCCCGGCATCCGCCAAATCCCGCATCAACTGATCGCCGAGCTCAAGGACATCGACCCGCAATTCTTCTTCGAGAAAATGCGCCGGCGCACCTTCTAGGCGCAACCAAAGCGTGGGGCGCAGGCGCGCGCCCGCGAGGGATCTCCGCGCCTCAGCCCAGGCTTCGATGAGTTTTTCCCCCAGAAGGAGGGTGTAGGTGCGCTTTCCGGCGTTGGCGGAAAGCTGGTCGCGGAGGGACCGGAATCGTGGATTGGCCCGGCTGGTGAGAAGGAGCGGCGTTTGCATAGAACCAGAGTACGCGGGCAAAAGGCTTTGGAAAGTCCCACTTCTAATGTGAGAATCAAGTTCTTCTCGAAAACCAGCCTGCCTCTATTAACCATTTGCCACTTTTCTTTGTTGGGAGACCCTCATGCAACCTTTTGTCCCCAGTGACCAGAACTTGAAAGAGTTCTCCGTTCGGGCCGTGCTCATTGGACTGGTGCTCTGCATCGTTCTGGGTGCCGCCAACGCCTACCTCGGCTTGAAGGCAGGCATGACCATCGCCGCCACCTATCCGGCGGCGGTCATCGGCATGGCCCTCATTAAGCTCATGAAGGGCACGATCCTGGAAGAGAACATGGCCCGAACCGTGGGCAGCATCGGCGAAAGCGTGGCCGCCGGTGCCGTTTTCACCATTCCGGCCTTCGTTATCAGCGGGATCTGGCCCAAATTCTTCACGGCCACCAACTACATGACCTCGGCCTTCATCATGTTCAGCGGCGGCCTGCTAGGCATCATGTTCGTGGCACTGCTCCGTCGCGTGATGGTGGAAGATGCCGAACTGCCCTACCCCGAAAGCGTGGCTGCAGCGGAAATCCACAAGGCTGGCCAGGGTTCCGGCGGTGGCACGGCCCTGCTCTTTGGCGCCATGGCGCTGGGCGGCTTCGTCCAGATCATCAACCAGCTGAGCCTCTACAGCACCTCTTGGAAGAAGTTCATCCCCTTCAAGGACGCCGCCTTTAACCTCATCGAAAAGGGCAAGGCTGCGCTGGCGCAAGGCGGAATTCTGCTGACCGCCCCTGGCATCAGCCCGGCTTATATGGGTGTGGGCTACATCATTGGCCCCCAGCTCGGTGCCTTGAACTTCGCCGGTGGCGTCATCGCCTGGGGCCTGCTGGTGCCCATCATCAGCTACTTCCTGGCGCCCGCCGCCATGCCTGCGAACGCCTCCACGGCGGAATGGATCACACTCTCCACCAGCGTTTGGCAAAACATCGTCAAGCCCATCGCCATCGGCGGCATGTTGGTGGGTGCCTGCACTACGCTGTTCCGCATGCGCAAGAGCCTGGTCACCGGCCTCAAGCGTTCCATCTCGGATGTTAAAAAGGCCGCTTCCGGCGAGCAGACGACCGATCGCGTCAACCAGGACATCCCCTTCAATTGGTTGCTGGTGGGTGTGGCTTTTGCCGCCCTCTGCACCTTCCTCATCGCCGCTTTCATCTTCAAGACGAACTACATGGTGGCCTTCGTGGCGGCCTTGCTGGCTGTGATCCTGGGCTTCTTCTTCGCCGCCGTTTCGGGCTATCTGGTCGGCATCATTGGTTCCTCCAATAACCCCATGTCCGGGCTTACGCTGACGGCCTTGGTCATCACTGCCCTCGTGATGGTGATGCTGGGCGTCAAGGGCAATGAAGGCGTCGCCGCCGTGTTGGGCGTCGCGGCCATCGTCTGCGTCAGCAGTGGTGTGGCGGGCGAAATGCTGCAGGATCTCAAGGCCGGTCACATCCTGGGCGGCACGCCCTGGCGCATGCAGGTGGGCGATATCTTCGGTGTCATCCTCGCCGCGAGCCTGCTCTTTATCCCCCTGGCCTTCCTCCACATCGGCGATATCAACATTGCCGCCGCCAAGGACCTCGACGCTCGCCAAGCCGCCCAGGTGACCGTGGTGAACTACACCGGCACCCGCCCCGAACTGCAGAAATCCTACACGCTGGACGAGGTCAAGGCTCTGGATTCCGAAACGCAGAAGGAAGTCCTGAATCTTCAGGACGCCGGTTTTGGCAGCTCCCGTTTGGCTGCACCCCAGGCTGGCCTCATGGCCATGCTGAGCCGTGGCATCGTGGAAGGCCGCATGCCCTGGGCCCTCATCGTGGTTGGCATGCTCATGGGTCTGGGCTTCGTGCTCATGCAGGTAAAGAGCCCCATGTTAGTTTCCGTGGGCATGTATTTGCCGCTTGAAACGACCTTCGCGATTTTCCTGGGTGGTTGCATCAAGGGCATCGTCGAGATGATGGGCAAGAAGAAGGGCCTCAGCGAAGCACAGAAGATTCGCGTGGAGAACAGCGGCGTGCTGGTGGCTGCGGGCCTCATCGCCGGTGAGGCACTGGTGGGCTTGCTCTTTGCAGGCCTAGCTGTCGGCAAGATCAACTACACAATCTTCAAGAACCCCGGCATGTTCTTCATCAGCCTGATTATCCTGGCCATCATCGCCTTGATCCTGATCGTTGTGCCCATGCGCGATCCCGGCCCCGCCGACGCACCCGCGCCGCCCAAGGCCTGATTCACCGTTTCAAAAGAATGGCCCCGGTTTCCCGGGGCCATTCTTTTGGCAATACAAAACGAGGAAAGCATGACTCAAGCGCCAAAGACCCTGAATGAAATGCTCAGCGCCATACCCGAACGGGCCGTGGAGCATCTTGTCCGCGAGGACGGCCAGTTCACCCTGATGCGGCCAAAATTTGTGAGCCCTCGCTTGCAGTGGTTTCAACGGCTGCTCAAACGCCCCCACTTCAAGGTGAAGCTCGATACTGTGGGCACATGCCTTTGGGCGCATATCGATGGCGTGCGAAATGGCTACGAACTGGTGGAAATCCTGCGCTTGGCCTTCGGCGAAAAAGTCGCCCCCGCCGAAGACCGCACCGCGCAGTTTCTGCTGAAGCTGGTTGAAGGTCAGTTCATCCAATTGAAAAACACGACCCCTTCGGAAAACCAAAGCCTGGAGACAGCATGACGTTGAAGTCAGCTCTGGTTCTTGCCTTATCTATGGTTCTGCACGCCGCGCCGCCCAAACCCTACTGGAGCGCTCAGATCGGAATGGTGCGAGGAAATGATAGTTGGGGTTCCCTGGATGGGAGCCTCGGACCTCAGGTGGCTGTTCAATACACCTTGCCGCTTTCCGAGAAACAGGAACTGCGGGCAGGCGTCGAAGCCTTTTGGCTCAATGGCAAGAGTGTCCCGACAGTGATTTACGGGGCCAATTGGTGGCAAGCCCTGGATTACGGCACCTCTCGGCGCACCCTCAACGCTCAACTCGTGAGTGTTGATTACCGTTTCCATTTCTTCGGAGGCGGCACGGGTCCTTATGTCACGACTGGGCTTTTGGGAGGCCGGTTCGAGCGATCCTATGCGTTCAGCGGCGCCACCCTGCAAATCGACCAACGGGAAAGTTCCATGAAGGGCGGCGGGAGCCTCGGCTTGGGATTCCAGTTCCGCCGAGCCTTCGCCGTTGAGGCGCGCATTCGCCACCTAAATGGTGCGAACGAAGCCGACCATTACCTGCTTAGCGTTTCCTCTCGCTTTTAAGAACCAAGCCCCCATGCTCCGATGGAGGGTAACGTCTTCTATCGAGCTGATTTGGTTTTGGAGGCTTCGGGAATCGGTCACACCTCGGCTGGGTGCATTGAACCTAGCCGGTGGTAAGCGCAAAATTTCCAGTTCAGGCGAAGGCCTTCCCCGCCCGTTTCCCAAAAGGATCACCCATGACCATTCAGCTCAAGGATCTCGGCAAGGCCGTCCTGGAAACCGAATACGCCGTGCGCGGCCCCATCGTGGCCAAGGCGCAGGAGTTGGAGCGGGCCGGGAAAGAGATCATCTACTGCAACATCGGCAACCCCCAGGCCCTGGAGCAAAAGCCCCTCACCTATATCCGCCAGATTCTGGCGCTGACGCAGTACCCCGAACTCATCGAAAAGGGCGCCGCCCTCTTCCCCACCGATATGCTCGACACCGCCAAGAAACTGCTGGCGGGCACAAAGCACGGCCTGGGCGCCTATTCCGAGAGCAAGGGCGTGCGCTTCATCCGCGAAGCCGTGGCCAATTTTATTACGGAACGCGATGGCATCGCGGCTGATCCCGAAGCCATCTACCTCACGGATGGCGCCTCCAAGGGCGTGCAGACGGCCTTGCGTATCCTCATTAGCGATCCCAGCGACGGGATCATGATTCCCATCCCGCAATACCCGCTCTACAGCGCCACCCTCACGCTGTATGAAGGCAAGCAGGTGAACTACTACATGGATGAGGCCCACAACTGGAAACTGAGCATGGCCATGCTCGAAATGAGTCTCCAGGAAGCCAAGCGCTACGGCGTGAAGGTGAAGGCCATCTGCGTAATCAATCCCGGCAATCCCACGGGCAGCGTGCTGGACCGCGACAACATCGCCATGGTCATCGACTTCGCCAAGACCCATAACCTGGCCATCCTGGCCGACGAGGTCTACCAGGAGAACATCTACCTCGAAGGCGACAAGTTCACCAGCTTCGCCAAGGTCATGGCCGAAAAGGGCGAGAAGGACGTGAGCCTCTTCAGCTTCCACTCCTGCTCCAAGGGCTTCCTGGGCGAGTGCGGTCAGCGCGGCGGCTACATGGAAATCCGCAACATCCCCTGCTCCAACCTCACGGGCCAAGTGGCCACCTACTGCATGGTGCGCCCGCCCAAGGCCGGCGAGCCCAGCCACACGCTCTACGTGCAGGAACGCGATGGCATCCTCAACGAAATGAAGAAGCGCGCCATCATCCTCGCCGAAGGGCTGAACAAGGTGCCCGGCGTGCATTGCAACGTTGTCGCCGGGGCGATGTATGCCTTCCCTTGCATCAACATTCCCGAGGGCCGCACCGACGCGGAATACTGCATGTCCCTACTCGAAGCCACCGGCATCTGCGTCGTGCCCGGCACTGGCTTCGGCCAGGTTCCCGGCACCGCCCACTTCCGCACCACCATCCTGCCCCCCACCCAGAAGATGCGGGAAGTGGTGGAGCGCTTCGCAGCCTTCCACATTGCCTATCGGTAATCGGCCGATTCCAATTTTCGGCCAGGCGGCTCACGGCAACGTGTTGCCGCCTGCCTGATAGATTTCATACCACTCCTGCCGGGTTAGCGTGAAGCTCGAAGCCCGGCAGAGTTCTTTCAGGCGACCGGCATTGGTGGTACCAACCAGGGT
>JAIFMW010000048.1 GCA_020048105.1 Deltaproteobacteria bacterium
GAAACCCGGGACGTCATATGGCGGATTTTCAGCCACGCGATCCAGGCGAAGCCCAAACCGATCCCGGCAACCAGGGACAGCATCCCCGGGGAAGTTTGGCTGCGCAGGTGGGGCAGGGCCATGCCAGATCCAAGGCAAAGGGTGGCGCGCTCCAGCATCGGGAAAAGGGCAATGGGCGCGAGTCCGATGAGGGCGCAAAGGGCTCCCAGCAGCTTCATGGCACCCACCATGGGCGGGGGGGCTTCGTGGGCGTGTTGGGCATCCTCGTGGCGGGCTTCGCCCAAAAAGGTGATACCAAATAGGCGCGCGAAGGTGGCCAAGGCGAGCCCTCCTGCCAGACAGAGGGCGAAGATGGCAACGGCTCCCCAGGCCCAACCTTGCAGAGAGCGAAAGGCCCCCAGGTAGATCAACCATTCACTCACAAAACCGTTGAAGGGCGGCAGTCCGGCGATGGCGGCCGAGCCCAGCAGAAAGAGGCCCCCGGTCCAGGGCATGGTTTTGAGCAGACCCCCCAACCGCTCCAGGTTGCGCATGCCGGTGGCGTGTACCACGGACCCGGCACCTAAAAAGAGCAGGGGCTTGAACAAACTGTGATTGATGACGTGGAGCAGGGTGCCGCTGCCCGCCACCATCAGCAGCACCCCGTTGCCGGAGGCCTTGCCAACGGTGGCCAGGCCCAGCCCCATGGCGATCAGGCCAATATTTTCGATGGTGCTATAGGCCAGGGCGCGCTTGAGGTCCTGCTGGGTCATGGCGAAGGCAAGGCCCAGCACTGCGGAAATTCCCCCCGCCGCCAATAAGGTGCCACCCCACCAGAGGGGTGGATCCGGAATCCAAGCGATCACTCGCAGCAGGCCCAGGATGCCCATCTTGGTGATGAGCCCCGAAAGAAAGGCGCTCACATGGCTGGGTGCGGCGGCATGGGCCACAGGCAGCCAGACGTGAAGGGGCATTAGGCCCGCCTTAAGGCTGAAACCCGCCAGAAAAAGCAAGAAGGCCATGGTTCCGGAGGGCGTCGAGGCCCACCCCGCAGGGATCGGTCCCAGATTGAAACTACCGGTGGCCGAAGCCATTAACGCGAATCCGGCGAACAGACACAGGGTGCCGGTGTGGGCCGCAACAAAATAAACCCAGCTGGCCTCCCGCACCTCGGCCTCGCGATCCTCCAGGGCCACCATGAGGAAACAGGTGAGCGCCATGACTTCCCAGGCCACCAGAAACAGGACCGCATTGGCTGCGCAGCAGAGCAGGGTGATGGAAGCCACGGCGAGGCCGAAGCAAAAGCGCAGGGCTGGAGCCCGCTCGTGGCCCGAATCCGGCCAATAGGCGGTTCCGTAATGGGCCAAAATCGCAGGGACCAGCGACACCGGTATCAGAAAGAGGGCCCCCAAGGAATCACCCCTCACCGTGAACCGAGCGCCAGGAAGGGCCCAGGCCAGATCCAGCCCCCAAGAAAACCCCGCCAAGGTTGCCCCCGCAACTCCCAGGCCAGCCAAGGCAGAAATCGCCAGCAATCGCGCGGCCCCTTTGCCATCCTTGTCTCGGCCCAGCAGACTCGGCAACCCCGACAGGGCGGCGATCAGAATGGTGGCGAGAAAAAGGCTGGGGAGCATGGTTCAGCTACTCGGGATGACCGGCGCCGGATTGTCGCAGCAGTCGGGTCCGGACGCGGACATCGTGCATGATGGGACGGAGGGCCAGGAAGAAGAGGAAGGCCGCGAGAGGCACCGTCATCTTGAAGCCAATGTGCTTGAAGCTGATGGCTCCCACCAAACCGCCGCCGAAGAAGGCCACCAGGATCAGTCCATGCAGCTTGAGCTTGTTGCGGTTGGCGGTGATCACCTTGGCCTTCTGATCCCGGTGGCGGTCGCGGTTGAAATACAGCAATCGACCCAGTTCTAGGCCGATATCCGTAACGATGCCGGTCATGTGGGTGGTCCGCACTTCGGCGGTGGAGATGGTGGTCACCACGGAGTTATGCATTCCCATGATGAAGGCCAGCAGGACCACGGTTACGGGCAACAGGAAGTGCTGCACATATTGCAGGCGGTAGCCCATGAACCCAAAGACCATCAGCAGGCCTGCCTCGATGGCGAGGCTCAGGGCATAGTGGCTGCGAAATCGATGACGGCGCCCGAAGCTGATGAGCAGGGAGGCGCAGAAGGCTCCGGCCGCAAAGCAGGCCACGATGCTGAGGGCCGCGAGCCCTAGTACCCGGTTGCCCATGGTCAATTCGTCGGCAGCCCTGGACACGGCCCCGCTCACATGGGAGGTGTAGGTCTCGACCGCCAGGTAGCCGCCGGCGTTGACCGCCCCCGCCACAAAGGCCAGGGACCACGCAAGCTGACGGTTCAGGCGCTGACTGCGGTTTCCGTGCCGCATCAGAAGGTGCGAATCGAGGGGCATCAAGTCCAGGGTCTGGTCGATAGTCTTCTCGATGGTGCGCTCGATGCCACGCTGGATTTCTTCCAACTCGACGTGGGTCTGCAAAAGGCGGGTCGTTTTGCGACGAGCCAAGCGGAGAAGCCTGCGGGAAGGACTGGGGTTCATATCCTTGATCCTACCCACTTTGGAATCGGACCCCACGCGGCCGGCTATGTTATGACTATTGACCCACTTGAGGGATTTCCATGAGCAAAGCGCCCTCCACTGCGGCTACCCGCCTCTTAAAGGCCAGGGATATTGCCTTCACGGAGCATCTGTATCGCTATGAGGAACATGGCGGTACTTCCGTTTGCGCTCGGGAACTGGGTGTGGCAGAGCATGCCGTGGTCAAGACCCTGATCCTAGAGGACGAAACCGGGAAGCCCTTGGTCGTGCTCATGCACGGCGATCGCGAGGTCAGCACCAAGGCCCTGGCCCGTCAGATTGGGGCCAAAACGGTCCAGATCTGCAAACCCGAGGTCGCCCAAAAGCACAGCGGCTACCTGGTCGGCGGCACCAGCCCCTTCGGCACCCGAAAGGTCATGAAAGTATACGTCGAGGCCACGATTCTTGGCCTGGACCGCATCTACATCAATGGCGGATCCAGGGGTTTTTTGGTGGGGATGAACCCCCAGGACTTGGCGCCCCTTCTCGCTTCGGAGCCCGTAACGGTAGGGATTACCGAATGATCCTTGCGGACCTGGGCCGAAAATGACCCGGTCGGAGAAAGCTGCTAGGATGATCCATCCGCGCCTCGCCCTCCGAGGCGCACCTTTTTTTATCCCAGCGCTTTGCGCCCCTCCCATGGATTCCCCATGCCGAAGCACGTTCTTGCCAAGCTCGAGGCCGAGCACAAGGTTCTGAAGCATGCGCTCTTGGAAGAGATTCCCAAGGAAATCGCCCAGGCGGCTTCCCAAGGCGATCTGTCCGAAAACGCAGAATACGAACAAGCCCTTTCCAAGCGCGATATGTTCCAGACCAAATTGGTCACTTTGGAACGGCGGATTTCCGAGATCGCCAGCCTCGATGTGGGTCGGCTGCCCAAGGACAAGGCTGCCTATGGCAGTCTCATCACCTTGCTGGACCTGGATAACGACAAGGAAGTTACCTACAAACTGGTGCTGCCCGAGGAACTGGATTCCAACCCTGGCTTATTGAGCATCAGCAGTCCCATCGGATCGGCCTTGGTGGGCCTCAAAGAGGGTGACGAAGCCAAGATCCGGATTCCGGCAGGGATCAAACATTTCGAAGTCCTGACCCTACTCACCATCCACCAGCAGTAAAATTGCGGGCCATTGGGCTTCCCGGGGACTCTAGATGAGTACGACCAAGACCAAGAAGGACCAGAAGTGTTCGTTCTGCGGCAAGGCGCCGCACGAGGTCGAACAGCTTCTCGCAGGGCCCGGTGCCTACATCTGCAATGAATGCGTGGATGCGGGTCAACTGCAACTCCGCATGGGCCGCCAGGGCCGCCCCGCCTCGACGCATACGCCCAAACTGGCGCGGCCCAAGGATGTCAAAGCCTTCTTGGATGATTACGTCATTGGTCAGGAATTCGCCAAAAAGCGCCTTGCCGTGGCCGTCTACAACCACTACAAGCGCATCCTGGTGCCCAAGAAGGCCTTAGGGGCGGCGGGTAACGAAGTCGAACTGGCTAAGAGCAATATCTTGTTGATTGGTCCTACGGGCACGGGCAAAACGCTCTTGGCCCAGACCCTGGCGCGCTTTCTCGATGTGCCGCTGGCCATGGCCGACGCCACCACCCTCACTGAGGCTGGCTACGTGGGCGAGGACGTGGAAAACATCCTCACCAAGCTCCTTCAGGTGGCCAACTACGATATCGAACGGGCCCAGCGTGGCATCGTGTTCATCGATGAAATCGACAAAGTCGGTCGCAAGAGCGAGAACCCCAGCATCACCCGCGATGTGAGCGGCGAAGGTGTGCAGCAGGCGCTGCTCAAGCTCATCGAAGGCACCGTGGCCAATGTACCACCCCAGGGCGGTCGCAAGCATCCCCATCAGGAATTCATCCAGGTGGATACCAGCAACATTTTGTTCATTTGCGGCGGTGCCTTTGTGGGCATCGACGAAATCATTAAGCAGCGCGTTCGCGCCAAGGCCGTGGGTTTCGGTGCCAAGGTCACTTCCAAGATGAGCAAGGAAGCCTTCCTGAAGCACGTGGAACCCGAGGATGTCATCAAGTTCGGGCTGATCCCTGAACTCGTGGGCCGCATGCCCGTGGTGGCGACCCTGGAGCCCTTGGATCGCGAGTCCCTGGTGCGCATTCTCACCGAGCCCAAGAACGCGGTTACTCGGCAGTTCACGAAGCTCTTCGATATGGATGAGATCGATCTCACCTTCGATCCGGGTGCATTGGATGCCATCGCCGACCAGGCCATGATCCGCAAACTGGGCGCCCGTGGTCTGCGCTCGATGTTGGAACTGATCCTGCTCGAGCCCATGTTCGATATGCCCAGCGAAGAGCGGACCGGTCGCGGCACCCTGCGCATCACCCGCGAGCGGGTGGAAGAAGTGTTGGGCTTGCCCGCAAGCCAGGCTCAGGTGCAAGCCGCGGGCTAGTTCTCCACGGGTACCGAAAGCAAGGCCGAAAGGCCTGGGCGCAGCGCATCGAGTTCGGTGCGCAGGCTCGCCAGTCGGGCTTTTTGCCCCTGCTTGGTCAGGGCTTCGCCCCAGGCGGCCAGGAGTTGCTCGACCTGGGGGGCGGCGCGATGCAGGTTGGTGCCCCCATTTCTCCCCATGGATGGCAGGCTTGCCCACTGGGCCAGCCATTCCTTGAGGCCGCGTTCCCACAGCACTTCCACCCAGGCACCGAGTTCCTCATAGCGGCGCTGCTCTCGGAGCACCCGCATGACCGCTGCGGAGGCCGCCGACGGAATCGGCCCTGGCAGGCGCACGCCCACCTGCCGCGGCCAAGTATCGAGCGCCGCCAACAGGGCGGCAGGGCGCGGAATTCGGGCATCCAGAGAAGACCAACTGGCATAGCTGGCCCAGGCTGCCACGCCGAAGGGCCAGTTGCGCAGTTGTTCCGAGGTCTGCTGACAAACCCGCTTGGCGGCCGGAACCCAGATTTCGGGGTTGGGCTCAAAGGGCAGGGCTCCCAAGGGTTCACCCGACACGACGAGATCTTCCAGGAAACGCCGCTCCAGGTGGGGGTTGGGAAGGCGAGGACGAACGCTTTCGAGCCTTGCCCGGCGCGCATCCAGGCGCTGAGGGTGGGCCTTGATGAAGACATCCAGGGCATCCAACTGAGGGGTGCCTTGTCCGCGCAGCGCGGCTTCCAAGATGGCCGCCGTGGGCAGACCGGGACCCGAAGCCAGCACGTGATCTCGCTGCATCAATAACCAACGCTGGCCCTGGGGCCAATCCCTTTGTTCCCGCAAACGAGCAGCCTCGGCCTTGCTGAGGGGTTGCCAACTCAGTTCGGAGGCATCCCAGGGCACCAGGGCTGCGTGGATTTGGAGTTTTCCCCAGGCTAGACGATCGGCATTGCCTTCGAGTAGGGCCAACCGCAAAAGGCCGGATTCCGGGGGCAGTGGATCCGGGGCGGGCGGTTCCCTTAGGGTTTGGCGGAGCCTTTCTTCCAGGCTCTTGGGCACGAGCCGCTGGTCATC
>JAIFMW010000122.1 GCA_020048105.1 Deltaproteobacteria bacterium
CTAGGTAGCCCGGATCTTCGATCTCCACGGCCTCACCCGCCTCTAGGCGCAAGCGCACTGCTTCGGGCAGCGGGAATTCCATCCACCGTGGATCCAACTTGGGGTTAAAGAAGTGCTCCGAGGCCTCACCAGCCTCAAAGGCAGCCTTGGAGCGCCACAGGTGAATCCAACCGATGTGATTGATGCGAACCAGCATGAAGTCCTCACTGCCGAAAATGGGCCCGAATGCCCTTGACCAGAGCCTCCGCATAACGTTCGCGGAAAGCATGGGATTTGAGATTTTCAGCGTCCTCTTCATTGGCAAGATTCGCCACCTCGATCAGCACCTTGGTGCTGGCGGCACAGTGCCGGATTACTGCGGGAACAAAGCTCTTGCCCGAACGATGAATCACGTTACGGATGGGGCGATTGGCGTGAATAGGCACCTTTTCGGCCTTGAAGGCGGTTAGCAGCGCCTCGGCGAATAAGCGACTTCGGGCCTCGCCCTGCAGCCGTTCTTTGGCCGTGAAGCTGACCCTTGAACTGCGCTTCATCTCAGCCACGCGAGCGCCTCGGGCAGCCCCAAGAGCATAGGTGGCGGGCACATTGGCGGCACCCGCCACGTAAACCATGACGCCGCGAGCACTCGGATGGAGGCTATCCGCGTGCAGACTAATAAAAAGAGTCTTTTTGGCGTCACCCGTTTTTTTAAAACTCGCCAGCAAATCGTTGGCCAACACCCAACGGAGATTCACGCTCACCGCAGAAGGCGATTCGCCATCATTGGCGAAGGGCGGCGTGGTCAGGATCTCTGCCGACCGGGTCGGCGTGGAAAGAACATCCCGAACCTTGAACCCGATGCCGGGGTAGCGAATGGTCATCGAAACAATGGCTTCCGTATCCTGTTCGAGAATGCGGCGAACCCGCATCGCGATGTCGTATACGAAATCTGATTCCCACACTCCATTGCTGGAGGCGCCAATATCGACCCCGCCGTGTCCCGCATCCAATACGATGCGTAACCCTTTGAGGCGAGGCCCTGCCCCCACACGAGGGGTGCGGCGCACTTCTTCTCGCACTTCACGCTCTTCCTTTAAGGCCTGACTACCTTCGGGCTGGAACGGATCCGCCAGGTGTTCGACGGGAATACGAATCAAAGTGCCGGGATGAATGCTGCGCACATCCTCGATACCACTGCGAGCGGCAATCAGCAGCGCCAGCTGATTGACTTCTCGTGGGTCGACGCGATCGGTGTAGCGCATCACGATGCTGGAATAGAGAGCTTCGCCTTTGCGCAATCGATAGGCCGCGTAAGCACCAGAGCCGTCTTGCCCAAAGCTGAGCAACTTCCGGTAGGCCGCCACACGCTCCTCGTCGTTGAGATCATCCTCGGGTTGGCTGCGATCGAGAATGCCCTTGGCGGTGCCTCCAAACTCCACCGAAAGCAGGTTCTTCGGAATCCTCCAGAGGTCACCTGCCACGACCTTTTCTGGATTTTTAGGGTTGGCACTCTCGAGCAAATTGTAGTTTTGGCCATGCCCCGTGAACATCGCTGCCAGCAACCAGGGCGACTCCAAATCCGCCCACTTCACCCAATGACGCACTTCCTCTTCGCGCCATTCATCCTCGGGCCAAAACACCTGCAGAGCCCATCGCTTGCCTTCCTTGGAAAGATCATCAAAGGCGAGCCAGCCTGCTTTCGCCGCACCTTGGGCGCGAAAGGCCTTCGGCAATTGCGCTGATTCAATTTGGATGCCTTTTCGAAATACCAAGCGAAGCTGAACCATGCCTCCGCCCGGAGCAGTGGCCCTACGTTCAGCGGGCAAAGGATCCGCAGCCGCGATCAAGCCAGGTATGAGGAAAAGGGAGAGCGCCCTCATTCCTCCCATGGCACCTCGCCTGCAGAAACGCCTGTCAGGCTTCCGCGAACCCATTCTTGGAGCATTCCCTCCATCGCCTCAGGATCTTGCGTGCGAGCCTCCAGGAAGGCGCCAAAGCGACGCTCCAAATGGGCAAGCCCCTCTTCCAACAAAAAGAGTCGATCGGCCACACGTCCAGCGGGATCCTTGGATTGTGTGGGAGGCAGCTTCATGGCGCTGGTGTCGAGCGTAGAGGCATTCAGGACGAAGGTCCATTCCATGTCCCCAGAGAGCATACGCACCTTGGATTTATTGGGGCGCATGCCGCGAGAGAGGGCCTCAAAGGCTTCCCGACTCTCCGTAGGGTTGCCTTTGCGAAGGGACAGTTCTTTCACATCACCGCGTTCGCTCACCAGCTGGATCGAATCATCCAGGAAGCAGGCACTGAGATCGCCTGCGATACCGCTGGTGCCACCTTCCGTGAGCCCGCGCATCCAGAGCCACAACAGGAATTCCTCGCCGAGAAAACGGCCTTGTTCTAATAACTCCATGGGTTTCATTAAGCTGTCTCTTCGGTTTCAAGGTTCAAGGGATCCAGTGCCATTAGTGATTCGACCGGAATATGGGGCGTGAGCCGACCCGCAAGCAGTAGGGGAGCCAGGGGCTGAAGTTCACAACCAAAGGATTTCATAAACAACCCCGTCAAGGCCCCCTGGGCCTTGCTCGATGAAGCCGTGGTCCACAACATGCCGCCCTTCAGGTCCCATGCGACCTCGACAATGCGCGGTGTTGGCAACACCTTTCGGAGCAGTTCGACTTTGATTTCATCCTGAAGACTGGTGCGGGCTTCCTTGCCAACGAAAGCGAGATCCTTCTCTTTCATCAGTTCCTGCGTTCGCAGGTCCACGTAGGCCTTCAACAGGGAGGTTGGAACCTTGCGGGTGTCGATGCGAAGCCCGAAAACGGCAAATCGTTCCTGGACAACCCAGTCTTCATCGGGTGGACAGATTAATGGATTGCGCCAGTCACACCAGCCGAGGCGTTCCTCTTCGGTTCCATCTTCAAAGGGTCGAAAGCGATCCTGGCCGAGCCCTTCGAGAAGGTCCTGCTCGGCCGGTACCGGCCCGAGCACCAGGAAGCGTCGGAGAGATAGTGTTCCTTGCAAAAGGCTCATGGCTGACTCGAAAAAATGCGCCCAATGCGGGCGAAAACGCCTCGGCTATGTTCTTCCATGGCCTTGAGGTTCGGGGCAATCACCTGAATGCCTTCGTCCGCATGCGGCAGCGGAAAGGCTGGGTCATCCAGATGAAGGAGAAGGGCGGTGATGTTATCTCGGCCCCCATGGTCCAGAGCTGCCTCCAGTAGGAGTTCCAGGCTTCGGCGAGGCGAATAGCCCTTATCCAGGATGGCGAGGATCTGGTCATCGCTGACCTCTCCATGCAGGCCGTCGCTGCAAATCAAAAGGCGATCACCCCGTCGCAAGGCAACCCGACCTAAAGCAGCCTTGACAGGCTGCGGGCACCCCAAAGCCTGAGTAATCATGCTTCGCTGGGGGTGGGTTTTAGCCTGTTCTGGAGTAATGAAACCCGACGAGATCATTTCATTGACCAGCGTTTGATCGACCGTGAGCTGGGACAATTGAGCTCGCCGGTAAAGGTAGGCCCGGCTGTCCCCCACTTGGCAAAGGTATAAATGGCCGTTCCAGATCACGGTGGCGGTAAGGGTTGAGCCCATGCCTCGGATGCGGCGATCGGTATCGGAATACCGCAAAACAGCATCACTGGCTTCCTCGGCTGCCCCCAAGATTGCACGAAAAAGCGCGTCTTCCGTGGCATCCGCGGCGGGATAACGCCCCCAATGACCAAATAAATAAACAGCAATACAAGCCAAACCTTCGCGACTGGCCACTTCTCCGGCCGCGGCTCCCCCCATTCCATCCGCGACGGCGGCTAACAATCCAGCTTGGCAAAGCTTCGGCGCCCGACTCAACCCATTGACCCTGGGCTCTTCGCCATCCATGGCGCTGACTAGGTAGGCATCCTCATTGTTTTTGCGGACCTTACCCTGATGGGTGATGGCGGCGTAATCGATCAGCATGAATTGCGGGTCTCTGGGTAGAGTCGAGAGGTGGATGAAATCGCGGCGGGTTCGGCGAGTGCACCGATTCCCTGGCTTGCCTTGACGCGTGCCTTCATCATATCCCGTGGAGGCACCCATGACTCATGCAACTCGCGAGCTCGATCTTCTGATCATTGGCGCGGGCCCTGCTGGCATTGCAACCGCGGTAGAAGCCCGGCAGGCGGGCATCCAAGAAATCTTACTGCTCGAAAAAGGGCCTACGCATAGTTTTTCCATCGAGAAGCTCTACACGCCTGGGAAACGCGTTGACAAGGTTTATCTCGGCCAAGAGATCGAATGCGAAGGAAGCGTGTGCATCGTCGATGGCAACCGCGAAAGTGTGCTTCAGGCCATGGATGACTTCGTAAATCAATTCGCACTTCCCATCTCCTTTGAAACCGAAGTCACCTCCATCGATCGTCAAGACGATGGATTCTTCCTGGTAGAAGACAACAAGGGTCTCCGTTACCGATCACGAACCGTCGTCATCGCCATCGGCGTCTACGGCCGCCCCAACAAGCCGGACTACCCGATTCCATCGAGCCTGAAAGGTCACACGCACTTCGACCTGACCCAAGATATCCCAGCAGGGGAAAGTATCTTAGTGGTGGGTGGCGGAAATACTGCGTTGGAATATGTCGCTTTTCTGTATGCAGACCACCCAGTGACCTTGGCCTATCGAGGTTCTCACTTCACAAAGGCAAATGATGTCAATCGGAGCATCCTCCAAAAACTCCAAAACCAAGGGGATGCCAAGGTCTGGACCCAAACCGACATCGGCTCCTTGCGGGATGCGAGCGAGTCGCCCAGGGTCGAAGCCTCTTTCAAGGACGGGCGCACAGTTCGTTTCGATCATGTCATTTTTGCCCTAGGTGGCGCCACGCCACACGGTTTCCTACAGCAAGCCGGTGTCGAACTGGCTGGCAAATCACCCCAAGTTGATCACCGCTTTCATACCAATGTCCCCGGGCTCTTTCTGGCAGGCGATCTCGTCGCCGCAGGTAAAGGCTCCATCGTAAAGGCCTTCAACACCGGGCACAAAGTGGTCTGGGATGGACTCTGTGCGGATCATCTGGAATGTCGGATTCCGGGCTCGAAGGGATCTTGATGCGCCCTCTCACGATCGTGGGGCCAGGGACCCTGGGCCGTTCTTTGGCTAAGCACGCCGCCGAACGGGGACTGAACGTTCAACTCGTTGGACGGGACCGTAGGCATTCCGAAGATGGCGTCCAAAAGATTTTAAATTCCTGGCAGCGGGCCAAGGACGAGGGGCGCCTAAGCCCAAGTGCCTTTCAATTGCAGGCGAATCGGCTTTGCGCCTCAACCGTCATAGAAGACGCTATCCAGGATTCCTTTGCCATCTTCGAGGCTCTTCCGGAGGATCTGCCTATCAAACAAAAATTCTGGAGCGACCTGGCGCCCTCTTTGCCCAGCACTGTTCTCCCTCTAACGGGTAGCTCAAGCCTTCCCGCCAGCCTTATCCACAACGGTACAGCAACAGGATGTCGGCTCCAGAATTTTCACCTGTTTGTGCCGGTCCCCCACTGCCCCGTCGTTGAACTTGCAAGCCCTTCTTTTACAACAGACATCGAACGTGCCACAGCCCAGAATTTGGGGGCTCGTTTAGGATTAAGAGTCATATCCGTGGAGGAAACCAATGGGTTGGTCGCATCTCGTATGGGCCTCTCCCAGGGCCTCGAAGCGATGCGCCTATTCGAGGCAGGCCACGCCAGCGCCAGAGATCTAGATGCATTGATGGTCCTGGGCTACGGGCACCCTTGTGGCCCGTTGGAGCTATCAGACCGGATCGGACTAGACCTACGCCTAGCCATTGCCCGTCACCTTCACGAGGTGCTAGGCAATCCCATTTTTATGCCGCCCAAAATTTTAAAGGAAAAGGTGGCAAATGGTGAGCTAGGACGCAAGAGTGGAAAGGGCTTCTTCGCCTGGACTCCTGGTGGGATCAAAGCATGAGCATTCCTGAAATTCTTCTACTGCTCATTCTCGTGTTTGCTGGACTTTGGGTTGCCTATAAAATCGGGAAAGTAATCCTTCGCATCCTGGTTGGTCTTTTGTTTGTTGGCCTTCTAGCCTTTG
>JAIFMW010000232.1 GCA_020048105.1 Deltaproteobacteria bacterium
TGCCTGAATCCTTAAACCCCAATCACCACTCTCATTTCATCGCTTCCCGCATCCGAACTGCAGCCGATGAGCATGGCGCAGTGGCCGGGTTGGCTGGGGGGGACATCCACCTCACCTTGGAAGATGCCTTCGGCATTGGTTTTTCCGGAGAGCAGGAGGGTGGCCTTTTTGAGGCTGGAAACGAGCCTGATGGTGATATCGGCGCCGGGCACGGGGTTTTGGCTGATGCAGAGCCGGGCCTTTAGTGTCACAGGGAATCGGGTGCCAAAGGTCGGTGTCATTTGTTCATCGATCACCAGTTCGAGGGTGTCGACCTCACCTTCGTGTTGAAGGTATTCGAGGATGGCCTGATCCAGGGGGCGGTCGCTGAAGACCTGCTTTTCGGCCAGTTCGCCTTCCGGCGGGGTGGCATCGTATTTTCCATTCTTGATATCTCGAATGACCGTCTTGTGTTGATCATCCATTCGGCTCTGAATGGTGGCATCGGGAACTTGGCCGGTGTTTAGCAGGTCCTCATATGAAGAGCGATAGCTATCCAGGATTTCCCCGCCCACATAAATTAGGGTTTCGATTTTAGGGTTCGTCAGACCTTTATCTTCGGTCTGGACATGGAAGACCCGGTTGCCGTGACGGACATCCGTGTTGTAGCCGGTGATCATCCTTGGTTTCCAATCTTCCAAAATCAGTGACGGTTGAGGCGCTCGGCCAGTTCGGGCATGACTTCCCAAGCGATTTCGCGCAGGGCCTGATCACTCAATTTGGCAACGATGGCCTTGGTGAGTTGATCCATTAGGGCAGGGTTGGCGAGGATGGCTTGCAGGGTGGCTTCCACGTCGAGTGCTGATGCGCCAGCATTCGGCAGTTGAGCCAGTCCTGAAGTCGCCGTGGCAACGCTGGATGCCAGGGGCGTCTCGGGTTCAGGCAGAGCCGTGGGCTCTGGCAGGAGGGCGGGTGGTGGGATGGCGGGGGGCTCGAAGGCTTCGTCAAGGCTGGGCAGGGTGGCCCCAGGCTCTCTATCTATACTAAGAGTATTTTCCAACGCTTCGGTGATTGCACTGGCAGCGGGCACTTCAAGGACTTCGGGGGCGGGAGATTCATGGGCCGGTTCGAAGCTGGCTTCGAGTCCGCCGTCATCTGCGACAGGGCTCGGACCCTCGGTCGCGGGGGTCAGTTCGGAAGGTTGCGACCAGTCGACGACAATCAAGTCCGAGCCGTTGGAAACCTCACCGAGATCTGCAAGGAAATCGGGATCAACATCAATGAGCTCAGGCGCGGAGGAAACCGAGACACCTGGGCCTTCATCTTCGAGGGCATCGAAACCTTCGAAACTGGAGGGATCGAAGGTGGGTTCGGTTTCTGGGCCAAGATCGGGAAGTTCCTGGTTGATGGGTTGGTCATCTTCGGACAGTGCGGAGGGTTCAACCGCAAACAAATCGAAGGCGGGTGGGACCGGCAGGCTGTCGGCCGGCATTACGGGTGGCATAAGGACGGAAGGAACCTCCGGAGCAGCCGTGGCACCGCCGTAGGTCAGGGTCCTCAGGCTATCGAGATCGAAATCTTCGATATCCAGCTGCACTTCGGGCGGGATTTCGCTGAACGGAGAGAGATCCTCGGTGCGCGTCCCTATCACAGCAACGGGTTCCGGCCAAAGATCGGATTCTTCCAAAACCAAGGTGTCCAGCTCGTTTTCGACGGGGACTTCCTCATGGTGAGGTTTCCCCATTTCCGAAAGCTTGACGGCCGGCATGGTGGAGAAGGGGGAAAAATCAGGAACAGCAGGCTCTGGGGCTAAGACCGGCACTAACAATAGGGCGTGAATTCGTTGCCCCAGATCCCTTAGTTCCACCGGCTTTTTAAGAAAGCCCTGGATGGAGGGATGGTCAACTTGGCTGGGGTCGATGGTGTCGAGCACCCCGGCCATCATGGCGATGGGAATGCCCGCAGTGGCAGGGTGCATGCGGAGCTGCTTGAGCAGGGTCCATCCATCCATGCCTGGCATGGCTGTATCGAGGAGCGCGACATCGAAGCGCTCGCCTTGGGCTACGAGATTCAAGGCATCCTTAGCACTCTCCACGCACACGAGGTCTATATCCGTGGGCATCAGGAGTGATTCGGCGATCTTATGGATGCTTGAATTGTCGTCCACGAGGAGAAGACGGGGCATGGGAACCTCGGGAAACCGTGAGTGAGATTACTGGGCCTAAGCTATCAGAAAAAGAGGAGATCGCGCACGGAAATGCGGATTGGAGTGCATCTTCATCGCGATTTCAAAAGGGCTCGAATCTTTCGAAGGCGATCCGAGGGATGCAATCGCACCAGCAAGACTCGATCTCCCACCCAAACCCAGGCCACCTCCGAAGCTTCCCGAAGAGCGATATCCGGGCCTTCCGGCAGCCAACCCCGGACTGACGCGCGCAGGTTCGAGGCCGTTAGCCATTCGGAGCGATAGGCCGAAATTAAATATTGGCGGTGATGTTCTTTGGGAAAGCCCTCGATGCCTTTGCCCCAGCGGAGATCCCAGGGAGTCAGGGCGCCATCGTTGGCCTTCCAGACCCAGGCAGCATCGTAGGTCGGCCAAGTCTCGGTATTTTCAGGAACGTCTTCCCAGGCTAATTCCGTTAGCGGCGATAAGGATCGGGGCAGCGAATCTTTGCCGCTTTGTAGCCGCGCCATGCGCAGGGGCGGGTGCGCGGCCAGAGTGCCGGTACCGGCGCCAAGGCGGCGCCAGGTATCGCCCTCCAGCCCCCAAAAAGTCCAGTTTCCCCCGCTGCTTACCCACAGGCGGTTGTGGGTCGGGAACCAGATTCGGGCATCGGGGCGAAGGGTCAGAAACAGCCTTGGCCCCGCGAGATCGCTGCCATCATCCCACAACTGCTCGGGGCGAATCGGGAAGCCCTTGGGGGGGGTGGGCAGTCCGGGTTCGTCCCAGGGTGCCAGGGTTTGAGGGGGAAGGTCGCCTTCCAAGGGAAGGGTCGTTAATAACCAGCCCGATTCTAAAGCGGGTGACGGCAGGCCGATAAGAATAGCCTTTCCATCCCAGCTGAAGCGACTCCAGGGACCGCTATTGGATGACCAAAGCACGCGCCCCTCGGGCACTTCCATCAGGCGAGTTTCGAAATGATCTTTGCCCAACGATAGGGTGACCAGTAAACGATTCCCTCGATTGGGGTCCAATCGCGCCGAGCAGATGGGCGCTTCGAAGCGATACCGGCGCCATTCGAGGCCGCGCCACATCAGAATCTCTCCGCGACCCGTGGGCCCATTCATGGCAAATCCTTGATCGCCCATGAAGGGCGAAGCCGGTTCCCAGGGCGTTTCAAAGCCGCCTGCATAGGGCCATGGATCGGTTTGATCAGGATCGCGAGTGCCCTGGAATCGGGGTGCCCAGCCATCTTGCAGGTGGTATTCGGCCAGGGTCTCGAAACTTTCCATGCTCATGGGGGTGGGTGCCGCCGCGCTCACTACACCACCTTTTTCTCGGGAACGGGGCGCCTGCACCACGGCCAACAGCACCAGCATGGCGGCGATGAACAGCGTGGCGATGAGGTAGCGTTTCGGGATCACGGGAGTCGACTCAGTAGCTCATGATGATGTGAATCAGGGGAACTGCGTCATGGAAGATCACAAAAGCATCGAAACCGAAGTGAAATTGAAAGTGCCGACCCTTGACGGCTTGCAGGCACGCCTGGAAGGCCTTGGCTTCATTCTAAAGGTTTCGGCCCAGCCCGAATGCAGTGTGCTTTGGGATCGAGGATGCGAACTTCTCGATCAGGGCTGTGCGCTGCGAGTGCGCCGCTATGCCGGGCTGGCTTGGCTAACCTGGAAAGGGCCGAAGATTGCCGATGCCATGTTGAAGGTTCGGCCTGAAGAGGAAACTGAAATTGCGGATCCTGCTTCCTTGGAGCGCATTCTTGAGGCCTTGGGGTTCGCACCGGTCATGCGCATGGAGAAAACCCGAGCGCTCCTGGAACGGGCCGATCTTGTGGCCTGTCTGGACGAAACGCCCTTCGGCTGTTTCATGGAGCTGGAAGGCGACGCGGTGGTGATCTACGAAGCCATGGCGGCGCTGGGTTTCGGCCCGGAGGCGGCGGAGCCCCGAAGTTATCCAAGTCTTTTTCGGGAGCATGGCCTGGCGTAACCGGCCTGTCACCCAAAGGCTTCCATAGGTTTTCACAGCCTCCATGGCCCTGTCACCAACGCTCTGCATGCTTGCGGATGTAGGAGGTGCCCCATGGCCCCAATCCAGCTTGCGAATAGCACTGATACCAGTCGTTTCACCGTACGACCCTTGGTATCTTCCGATTTTCAGGCCCTGCAAGGCCTCGAGGCTGCCCTTTGGAAAGATGATCTGACCGGAGAACTCTGCCCACACTACTTGCGCCTCTGCACGGAGCTCTACGCCGACTGGTGCTTTGTGGCCTTAGAGGGCGACCAGGCCGTGGGTTATGTACTGAATTTCCCCAACGGCAAAGTGAATTACTGCGCCACCCTGGCCGTTCTGCCTGAGTACCAAAAGACCCGCGTCAATTATTTGCTGCTGCGGGCCATGGTGAAGAAACTCCTGGAAGAGGACATGGACGAATGTCGCTTCCTGGTGGAGCCCAATAACCACGATGCCCGCAGTGTTCATCAGGCTCTGGGTGCCCGGGTGGTTTCCGAGGTGCATGACTATTACCGCAAGGGTGATCTGCGGCTTTGGTCCGTGATCGATAAAGGCGATCTGGAAAAACTGCGAGGACGCTACACCCGCCTTCGCTTGGTTTCCTAATGCCTTCCAAATTCCACCCTGCCTTGCGGATTTCCGCAGTTTTGGCCGACACCTTATGGGCCATGGGCCGTTTGTCCCTGTCGCGGAACCCTCACACGATCCTTTCCCCTTGGTGTCAGAGGTTGTTGCGCCATTTGCGGGTGGAGGTTCGAGTGGAAGGTGCCTTGCCTGCGGGGGGGCAATTGTGGGTGGCGAATCACCTAAGTTGGCTGGATCCCATGGTGCTGATGTCCCTTCGCCCCAGCGGTCTGTTGGCAAAACGCGAAGTGGCCGACTATCCCGTCGTGGGCCGCGGCGTGCGGAAAGCTGGCGTGCGATTCGTGCGGCGAGAAGATCCCTCGAATCGCGCCATGGCGCTGATGGGGTTGCGCAGTGAATTGGCTGCGGGTCGCAACTTTCTGCTCTTTCCCGAAGGCACTACGACCATCGGCGAAGGCCTAGCGCCCCTGTATAAAGGCGGTCTGCGCCTCGCTTATCGCATGCAGGTGCCGGTGCTTACTCTGAATCTGGCCAGCGAGCACGCCTACTATCCCTGGGTGGGCGATGACGAATTGCTTTCTCACATCGGTGGTTTGTGTCGGAGGCCTTCAACGGTGGTGCGAGTGCGCCCTGGAGCCGTGATCCATCCCCGCGAATTTGCAACGGAGGCAGCCTGGGTCGAAGGCATTCGAGAAGGCATCCATCCCCGCCAAGTCATTGAGGATTGCGCATGAATCCAGCCGAAGCCCTGCTCGATAATCTCCGATCGGGATTAACGCCTTTTCTGGGCCTGCCTCATGGTGCGGAACCACGGCCAGTGGCAGGTGTGGTGCTTGGCGCGCCCTACGATGGCGGTGTGCTCAATCGCCCCGGTGCTCGGATGGGCCCATGGGCTATCCGCACAGCCTCTCTAGGGTTGGGGCGTTTGCCCATGCCCTTGCGTCTGCAGGGCCCCGAAGAAGATCCCCGCAACGTTGCGGCCCAAGGTTGGGTGGATGGTGGGAACGTTCCCACGCGGCCCTTCGATATGCAGGAAGCGCTCGGCGCGGTGGAAGCCACGTGCAGTGCCTGGATTGCTCAAGGCGCCCGCACGCTGTTGTTGGGTGGCGATCACCTGATGACCCTGGGCGCTCTACGGGCCCATGCCCGCCACCATGGCCCCTTGGGTCTGCTTCACTTCGATGCTCACCCGGATGCGGGCCATGGCGAGGTCTGGGGTTCTCCTTTCCATCACGGCACCTGGGTTCGCCAGGCCATTGTTGAAGGCTTGGTGGATCCCAACCGCACCGT
>JAIFMW010000049.1 GCA_020048105.1 Deltaproteobacteria bacterium
CGAGGGCGACAATGCCCCCGCCACGTCAAGTCACGTCCATCGAGATACGACGTCCGCTTCGTGTTCAAAACGCCTAAGTGAACGGCATTACCCCAATTGGGGCGCTTTTTATTTTCGAATTTCAATTGGGGTGCCAATCGGGCAAGCCACCCAAAGTTCTTCGACCGCAACATCCTCCAGTGCTATGCAGCCCCAAGTCCAATCGCTTCCGGATCCGCCGCCATGGATGCCGATTAGGCCACCCAAGCCCGTGAACTGCGGAGGAAGCTGCCTGTTGGCCACAGCGCTGCGGATGGCCTTGGCCTGAACGGTATTGATTAAGTGTTGTCGAAGGCCGCGATCGGCTTCCTTGCTTCCCGGATAGCTAATACCTAGGAAAAGGTGAAACTGGCTTGCCGGGTTGCGACTACATACGTAGAAAATCCCCTCCGGGGTTCGATGGTCCCCCGCCCGGTCTTTGTCGAGATGCGGTTCGGCGCCAAGCCCGATTCTGTAAGCCCGAAGGGCGCGCCCACCAACCAAAAGGGTTAGGGTCCGTTTCTCTTTTTCGATCAGGATCGATGGAGACACAATTGGCCATTCCACACCTTGGGCAATCGCGGCATTTTTTAGCAGAATACTAGCCGTACCCAGATTGGGTGGCGTTTTAGCAATCGCTCCTCCAACCAGGCAGGCAACCCAACATGCAAGCCAGGCAACCCGCACGGCAAGATCTCCTTAAATGACTCCGTCGAGGAAGCAACCGGGCCACACGAAGCCCTCGTCTCGATCAGGACCAGTACTCAGATAAGCGATTGGGGCTTCAACAATTTCCATCAAGGCATCCAGGTAGCCCCTGGCTTCGGTCGGAAGTTCGGAGAGGCTTTTGACGCCACGTGTCGGTTGGCTCCAGCCTTTAAACATGCGAACTTCGGGGGTGAGATCCAACCAATCCTGAGAACAAGAAGGTAGGTTCGCCGATAGCTCACCATGTCCGTTTCGGTACCCGATGACAAGGCCCACTTCTGGGAAGCCATCGAGTACATCCAATTTCATGAGTCCCAGCCCATCGGCACCATTGGTGCGGACGGCGTGACGGGTGATAGGGGCGTCGAACCAGCCGCAGCGGCGGGGCCGTCCGGTCGTGGTGCCGAACTCTCGCCCTACTTCGCGAAGTCGCGCGCCTGTAGCATCCAGGAGTTCCGAAGGCATGGGGCCGGCACCGACACGGGTCGTGTAGGCCTTGGCGACGCCGAGTACGTTCCCGATGGACTTGTGGGAAAGCCCGGTGCCAGTGAAAAGTCCGCCAATGCTGCAATTGGAGCTGGTGACGAAGGGATAGGTGCCGTGATCAATATCTAACAGGGTTGCCTGGGCGCCTTCAAAAAGGATTGATTCACCCTTTTTCTCGGCGTCCATCAAATGAGCCTGGGTATCGCCGATGCAGGAAAGCAAGGGTTTCGCGAATTCCATGAGTTGCGCAACGATGGCTTCTGGTGTGGGCAAAGAAGCATCGGGGCCCAACAAGATACGCACTTCCTTGTAGCCTGGAAGAATGCGATCCACCAAAGTTTCTGGGTGCTTCAGGTCACCCATCCGGATTCCCATGCGGGCGGCTTTCATCTCATAAGCAGGTCCAATACCGCGGCCGGTGGTGCCAATTTTGTTGGCTCCGGCACCACCTTCACGCCACTGATCTAGGGCTATGTGGTGAGGAAGGATTACGTGCGCCTTGGCGGAAATCAGCAGGCGTCCCATGACATCCACGCCGCGTTGGGACAGACGATCCAATTCTTGGCGGAAGACTTCAAGGTTGAGCAGCACGCCCGAGCCCACGACAAGGAAGCATTCGGGGTGCAGTGCGCCACTCGGCACCTGGTGAAGGGCAATGCTTTGACCGTTCACCACGACGGTATGCCCCGCGTTGTTTCCACCCTGAAAGCGGACAACATTTTGAAAGCGAGCGCTCAGCAGATCGACGAGTTTTCCTTTACCCTCATCTCCCCACTGAAGCCCAAGGATGGCAAGGTTCCTAGAACGGTGCGTCATGACAGGCTCCCAACCATCAAGACTAACGCCTGTGACGTATTCTTCCCACCGGCAATTAGCTTCCGGGACAGTCCTTGAGGTTGGCGCTAATCTTGAGGCACCCAGGAGGTTGGCTCTGCTACGGGGCTTGTCTTTCTGGTCGCAACTCGGGGGAACCGTGTTTGAAAAGTTCACAGAAAAAGCCCGTCGCGTCATGTTTTTTGCGCGGTACGAAGCCAGTCAATTTGGTTCTGAAAGCATCGGAAGCGGCCATCTGCTTTTGGGCCTGCTTCGAGAGGCCGAGAAAACGTCCACCGATCTTCTTGAACGTATGGGTGTTCAGTCCAGCTTGCTGCGGGAACGACTCATCGCGTCCCTCACGCCCCGGGACCGGAAAATCACACCAAGCTCAACCAGTATCGACATTCCCATGGAGGAGGAGGTTAAACACATTCTTCAACATGCGGCAAACGAAAGCGCCAAGCTCAACCACAAGAACGTCGGCGCCGAACATCTTTTGCTGGGCATGTTGAAAGAGGAACACGGCCTAGCTGGGCGACTCCTGAAGGAAATGGGTGCTGATCTGATCGCTGCCAAGGAAATACTCTTGGAAGCCACTAAGGAAGAAAAAATCTCCAAAAAGAAAAAAGAGCACCCATTGCTCTCTGAATTCGCCCGAAACCTCTCCGAGTTGGCCGAACGCGGAATCTTCGACAACTTGATTGGCCGCGAGGCTGAGATCGAACGGATCATCCAGATTCTCAGTCGACGCCGCAAGAACAATCCGATCCTGCTTGGGGAGGCCGGTGTCGGGAAAACCGCAATTGTGGAAGGACTGGCTCAGCGCATTTATCAAGGGGATGTGCCCTCCAGCTTGGCCGATAAGCGGATTTACGCGCTGGATCTAAGCCTGGTCGTGGCGGGCACAAAATATCGTGGCCAGTTCGAAGAACGTCTGAAATCCATCATCCAGGAAGCCTCCAAAGACACTGCCGTGGTGTTATTCATCGATGAAATCCACAGCATCATCGGTACCGGCGCGGCTGAAGGTAGCCTGGATGCCGCCAATATTCTAAAACCGGCTCTAAGTCGGGGCGAAATTCAGTGCATCGGCGCCACCACGCATAAAGAGTTCGCCAAGTACATCGATAAGGATCGTTCCTTAGTGCGGCGCTTTCAGCCCGTCAATGTAAACCCTCCCGATGAAGCGGAAACGCTGCGAATACTCGAAGGCATCCGTGGCCGCTACGAACTGTTTCACCGAGTTCGCTATTCACCCGCGACCCTTCAGGCCTCGGTCTATCTCTCCAATCGGTACATTACCGATCGATTCCTTCCCGACAAGGCCATCGATCTACTTGACGAAGCTGGCGCTCGCGTAAAGTTGCGAGTTGCGCCGGGTAGCACTCAATCCAATCGTGTCGAGGAAGAGCTTCATCGCGTCATCAACGAAATGAACGAGGCGGTTCTGAACCGTGATTTTGAACGAGCGGTGCTGCTGCGACAAAAGGAAGTTCAACTCCGCGAAACGTCCCAGCGAGGCACGCCGGAACTCAGTGATGAGGATTACGAGCGGTTCGCACTGGTGACAGAACAGGACGTGGAGGATGTGGTTGCCTCCTGGACTGGAGTTCCGGTCAAGGCGCTCAAGAACGAAGACAAAACCAACCTTTCGCAAATGGAAGGGCACATCAACGAGCGAGTAATCGGCCAACACGAAGCTGTGTCGGCAGTAAGCCGAGCCGTTCGGCGCGCCCGAACGGGCCTCAAGAATCCAAACCGACCCATGGGCAGTTTCCTGTTTCTCGGCCCGACCGGTGTAGGCAAAACCGAACTTGCCAAGACCCTTGCGGCATTCCTGTTTGGGGATCCTAAGAAGATGATTCGTTTCGATATGAGCGAATTCATGGAGAAGCACGAGGTCTCCAAACTCCTCGGAGCTCCTCCGGGATATGTCGGCTATGAGGAGGGTGGGCTTCTCACGGATCGGGTTCGGCGGAACCCCTATTGCGTGTTGCTCTTCGATGAAGTAGAAAAGGCCCACCCCGATCTCATGAACATCCTGCTGCAGATCTTTGACGATGGCATCGCTACCGACGCCTTTGGCAATGTTGTGGACTTCAAAAATACGATCATCATCATGACCTCCAATGTTGGTAGCCGGGAATTGCTCGCCGACAAGAGCCTTGGTTTCATTGAGCAGGATCATCGCCAAGACGCAAAGGCAGGGGATGCCATGAAGGTACTTAAACGCACCTTCCCGCCCGAATTCCTGAACCGCATCGACGAGATTGTCGTGTTCAATCGATTGGGAGATGGCGAGCTGCACCGGATCGTGCGACTGCTTATCGCGGATCTGAATGTCACGCTGAAAAAACACAATCTGGTCGTTGATCTTTCTGAGGCCGCAGTGGATTTAATCGTCAAAACCACGGCCAGGGATCGATCCTATGGCGCGCGGCCCCTGCGTCGGGCCATCCAGAAACAAGTGGAGGATCCCCTGGCGGAACTCATGGTGGCTCAAGAGATTGTTCCCTCGGGCAATGTTTACTTCGACGTTGCGGACGATCATTTAGTGCCAGCCTTCACACCTTTTGAAGACTTGGTGACGGCACCAAATTGAACCTTTCTCGGGGATGGTGAACCCTTTTGCCTGGGAACGCACCTAGAATGAAAGAATGGAGCCCTCCCTCATGTGGGGACTGGTGACTTCCTAACCACTGAACCCCTTTGGCCCTGGATTCTGAATGCCTATTGCGAATGATGTCCGACGCCCCGCCGACGCCCGGCGATCCCTCAATCTCCGCAGCGGATTGCTGCCACTCGCGCTCTTGGCGGGACTTTCGGGAATGCCTGCGCTGGCTCAGGATTCCGAGGTCATTGCCAAGATTGATGTGGTGGGTGCCCAGAAGATCACACCGGAAACAGTGATCTTCAAAGCTGGCCTGAAGGTTGGGGATGATCTTCGCACCCTCGACTTCACGGCCCTCCTCGAAAAGCTATGGGCCTCAGGGGCTTTCGAAGACATCAAGTTCGAGGTCGAAGACACGAAGGAAGGCAAGAAGCTCATCATCCGCGTGCAAGAACGTCCCATTGTCAAAGAGGTCGACTACCGGGGCGGCACCGAGGTTGGCCTTACGAATCTCAAAGACAAGATCAAGGAAAAGAAACTGACGATCGGCGAAAATGCCGTCTACGACCCTGAAGCCGCCCGCAAGATCAAGGGGCTCATCGTCGAACAATGCGCTGAAAAGGGATTCCGGAATCCCGTTGTGGACGTAACGCTGGAGCCCATGGGTGGCGGGCTGGCTCGTCTTGTGTTCGATATCAAGGAAGGCGGCAAGGTCAAGATCTATAAGGTTGCCTTCCGCGGAAACAAGTTGATCGACGCTTCGAAATTGCGCCGGATGATGAAGAAGACTCGCCAGCATTGGTCTTTCAGTTGGCTCACTTCCCACGATCTCCTGGTCGACAAGAACCTCGAGGACGATCTGCTGAACATCAAAAAGGAATACTGGCGCCAAGGTTACAAGGATGTCTTCGTGGGCCAGCCCAACATCGAAGTCGAAGACTTCACCACGCCAAAGCAAAAAAAGAAGAACGAAAAGCGCATCAAAGAAGCCAAATCACCCAAGTACGATATGCGCGCCACTTTGACGGTGCCCATCCTCGAAGGTGAAAAGTTCTTTGAAGGAAAGCTGAAAATCGAAGGCAACAACAAACTTTTCCGGAATGAGGCAGGTGAAAAGTTTTTGCGTCTAAAAATTGCCGAGGCCAAGCGAGATAACCGATCCATGCTTGCCAAATTCCTGGATTTGAAACCCTCTTCCGAGGATCTGCCTTCGGACAAGTTGCGACCCTTCGATCTTGATGCGCTGAACGCGGGCGTTGAGAAGATCAAAGAGACGTATTCCAATCTTAGCTACATCATGTTCCGGGCGGAAAAGAATCTGGAAGTCCGCGAAGAGAGCGGCGTCAAGAAGGTGGATACCGTTCTGAAGTTCGACGAAGGAGAGCCCTATAC
>JAIFMW010000141.1 GCA_020048105.1 Deltaproteobacteria bacterium
CTCACCAAGGGCAAAACCGCCGATCACAGCGCCAAACTCCAAGCCGCTGCCGAGCAGGCCCATCGCGTGAAAGCCGCGCTGGTGCTGGCCGTGGACGATGACACCAACGCCTTTAACGCCTACATGGATGCTCGGCGTTTGCCCCAGACCACCCCAGCAGAAAAATCCGCCCGCGAAGCCGCCATGCTCGAAGGCCTGAAGATCGCCGTGAACGTGCCCTTCCAGACTGCCAAACATAGCTTCGAGGCCATGCAGGCCGCCGCTGTCGTCATCACCGATGGCAATCCGGCTTCCATTACCGATGGCATGGTGGGCGTGCAGATGGGCTTCGCTGGCGTGCGCGGTGGCATTTGGAATGTGCTGATCAACCTCAAGGACATCAGCGATGCCGCCTACAACGAGGCCATGAAGACCCATTGTGAAAAGCTTCTCGTCGATGCCATCGCCCTCATGGATCGGGCCATCAGCGAAGGCGATAAAAAGCTGGAAGCTATGTTGACGAAGTAACAATCACCCCGAATATTGCGTTTAATACTGACCGTAAGGATGTAAACCACGGAGCCACGGAGAACAAGGAGAACTGAGAGAGCAGAGGCGAAATCCATCAACGTTCCTTGCCTCGATCTTTCTTCGTGTCCTCTGTGTCTCCGTGGTGAATCTTTGTTTTTTCATCTGGAATATTTGGAATCAATCCAACCGGATTCCCATGGAAGTCAGCTCCGTCTTCGCCGTGAGATCACCCGATTTCGCGGCTCGGCGCAACCATGTGGTGCCTTCATTCCAATCGGCTGGCCCCGCCGGCATCGCCGGCATCCGCCCGGACCTTGTAGGACTGAAGCGAGGCCGGAATCGCCTTCACGCGAGGCGCTTCACTGCTCTCAAGGCCGAAGAACAGTACCACTCCCAGGATCGTGGCGGCACTAACCGCAATTCCCCCGACCAAGAGAGGTCTTCGCGATCTCACCTTTGGGTGAACCATCACCTCGGGCTCAGCAACGGATTCCGTCACCGGCGCCAGCTTCTGGCTCCAGCGCGGATTCCATTCGGCGGCGGTACCTTCATCCCAGTCGGCGGGATCCGGAGCGAGGATCGCCTGGGGCTCCGACATCACCGACGCGTGCACTGCAGGAGGTTCTTCCAGCTCCGGGAGAATCAAGGTTGGCGAGGCGGCGGAACAGGCCTCAACCGGAAGCTCGGCGATCTGAAAACTCTCAGCTTCGCAGTGAAGAGTGAAATCCGCATGACCGTCTTGAAAATCAGAACTCGTGGCGTCTCCTTCGCATTTCTGGGACTCCAGCACAGCTTTCAAGATCGGATTGGGAACTGGGAGTTGCACAGCCTCGGGCACTCCCGACAGCGTGATATCAAAAATACTGACCCTGGGTCGCGGTGGCATCGCCAACTTGGACGTTTGGGTCCCCTCCATGGGAACCTCTGAAATCGAGGCGATCTCGCACTCTTTCGACCCAACCGACAAACTCTTGGGTGCGCGGAATCGCTTCCAGAAACCACCAAAGGCCTTGGCCTCCCGCGGGGCGGGGATATCCGTCAGAGTCCTATCAAACACGCTGGTTCTGGCCCTTGGCAACGAATGATCAACGGCAGGTTCTTCCTCTTTTTGCTCGACCTCGGCGGCCGGAATGCCCGCCAAAGTGATATCAAAGATGCTGGTCTTCGGGGAGGGAATTGAGCTTCGGGACATCTGGCTCATGGCGGCTCTCGAAAAATCGCCCCGACCCGAGCCATGGCTGGCCGGGTTTCCGAGACTTGGTTAAATTGGGCTGAGAAATTTTATGAAGTATAGCCCCGACCAACCACTTTTCACTTGTCCCATCAGGGATTTCACCTTTTGTCTTTTATCCTGTTCATCCCCTTCATCCTGGCTAACAAAATCCTTCCGCCCTCTCGTATCGCCTAACTTCGATTTTGGCTTTTCCAAAATTGATCAGAAGGCAAAGGGATTTGCCCGTGGCCCTGAGGTAGTTCAAACACTGAGCTGTATAGAAGCCGGAATGATCCTGGGTGGCCTTGAGTTCCACGATCACGGTTCCATCAATAACCAAATCCGCCACGAACTCACCAACAAGTATTCCGTCGTAGTGAACTTCGATGCCTTGTTGCTGCAATACGGAAAACCCGGCTTTCCGAACTTCATGGGCCAAAGCATTCTCATACACCTTTTCGAGAAAGCCTGGGCCAAGGGTGTTCGCCACGGTGTAAGCACAGCCTATGATTCGTTCCGAAAGGCTGTCATCTGGTCGCATTTTGATACTCCATGCCGAGTTTGAAGAGTAACTAGCCAGGATAAAGGGGATTAAGGGGATAAGAAATTTTAGTGTTTTTTCTTTATCCTGTTCATCCCCTTCATCCTGGCTAACAAAACCTTTGAAGCAGGGTGAATAGGATCAAAGCCTGAATCCAGGCTGCCATTTCAACAGAGACTCCATAGGCTTCTGCAAAAAACAAGGGGCCCGCACCAGCAGGCCCCTTCGCAAAAAGAAAAGCTGCTTACTTAGCAGGTGCCGGTTCAGCAGGAGCCTTAGGCGCTTCGGGCGCAACTGCGGGTGCCGGGATCTGCATATTGAGAGCCTTCAGAGCCTTCTCGATGGAGACGGTCAGGTACTCGCCGCGCAGACGCATGGTCTCGCCTTCCATGATCTTCCCATCGGGCCCGACCAGGATGGGGCGAGGAATGGTAGTGAGGTTCACGGCCTGACGGATGGGATCCTTGCTGTCCTTGCCCAAGAAAACATGCGTCCAAGGCATGGGACGATTGGCATCGGCACGGAAGGGAGCGATGTCTTCCACCTTCGCGTCTAACGAAAGGCTCAGAATCTCGAAGCCGGCCGCCTTGTACTTGGCATAGACCTGATGCATCTTAGGCATCTCGGCGACACAGGGGGCGCACCACGTGGCCCAGAAGTCCACCAACACCAGCTTGCCCTTGAAGGTCTCCAGGCTCACATCCTTGCCATCCAGATCCTTGAAGGCAAAGGCCGGGAAGGCCACGCCCTTGACCAGGGCCTTGGTGGGATCGAGCTGCTTGGCGGATTTGGCGGCGGCGGTGTCCTTGTATTCCGTGGTCAGGGCCAGGTAGAGCGCCTTCATCTTGTCCATGTCGCCCTCGCGGGTGGCGGCGGCAAGCTGGTAGAACACGGCCAAAGCCTTTACTTCCGTATCGGGGTTTTCCTTGGCCACCGCATCGCGGAAGCCCGCGTAGGCTTGATTGCGACCGGCGGCGGCGTAGGAAGCACCCATGATCTGCGGTGACATGGCCCAGTAAGGGCTCGTGGCGGGCAGCTTATCCAGGGCCAGCGCGGCGGTCTCGGGGCTGAGCTTGGCGCCCAGGCTATTCAGATTCAGGTAACCCATGGCCAGAATGCCCTGGGCATCGGCATCGGTTTCCGCCTGAAGTTCCTTGGCCAGGGCATCCAGATCGGCGGCCCAGTCGACCTTTTCCTTGGCCTTCAGGGCGGCTCGGCCCTTTTCTTCGCGCGTCTTGAAGGCGGCGTAAAGAGCCTCAGCCTTGAGGAGCTTGGCATCGGCGGTGATGGGCTTCACTTCGCCCTTGGGTTTTTCGGGGCGGGGCATGAGGTCCAGGCCCTTCAAGCCGTCTTCGCCCAGCAGCACAGGAATTTGAAGGGGCAGGCAACCCTTGGCGCGAACATCCAATAAATACAGGCCAGGCTTGGGCACGGGCAGCTTGAAGCCAGGCTTTTTCTTACTCGGCACACCCAAGCTCTCGACGCTCTTGAGGGCCAAGGAAACGGTGCGATTGGACATGGGAATCAACCCAACAGTGGCGGCCAACGGCTTGCCCGCCTGGGTGTGGATCCAACCCTCCACGGTAGGACCCTGAACCACAGGTGCGGCAGGGGCAACGAGGGCGGCGGACACAAACAGCAAAGGAAGCATGGTGATCTCCGGGGATGGGAGCATCCAGGATACTCCATGCTTTTCTCCCATCAAGACAAGGGCTATTGCCGAGAGCCCCGCCTTGAGACAAGCTGCCCCTATGTCGACCGCCTCCTCCCGCGCCCTTGCCCTCTCCCTGGGTGCCAACCTAGGCATTGCCTTGGCGAAATTCACCGTGGCGGCCTTCACTCGGTCGGCCTCCATGCTCACCGAAGCCGTTCACTCCACAGCTGATTGCGGCAATCAAATGCTGCTCTTCGTGGGCATGAAGCAATCCCAGAAGCCCCCAACAGCCCAGCACCCTTTGGGTCGTGGCCAGGCGGCCTTTGTGGCGAGTTTCCTGGTGGCGCTCCTGCTCTTTACGGTGGGCGGTATCTATTCGCTGGTGGAAGGCGTCCACAAGGTGTTGCACCCGGTTCAGCCCCATCACCTGGGCTGGGCCGTGGGCCTGTTGGTCTTTGCCATTGGCCTGGAGGCTCTTTCCATGGCGGGTGCTCTCCGCGCCGCGAAGGAAGAACGCGGACGCCGCAGCCTTTGGCGCTATATGCGCGAATCCAGCGCCACGGAACTGGTGGTGGTTTTGGCGGAAGATGCTGCGGCGCTCTTGGGTTTGGTTATCGCTTTGGTCGCGGTGCTCTTGGCCTGGGCCACGGGCAATGCCATTTGGGATGGCGTCGGCTCGGTGCTGATCGGCCTGCTTTTGATCGCGGTGGCGCTCTTTGTGGGTAGGGAAGTCACAAGCCTGCTCCTCAACGAGGCCCCGCCATTGGCCCTGCGCGCCAAGTTGCGCGCCTTCGTCTCCCAAGATCCACAGGTCGAACAGGTGCTCAATCTGATCGCCGTGGTGATTGGCAGTGATCGCCTGATGGTGAGCCTGCAGGTGCAATTCAAAAACCAGCCCAGTGGCGACGCCCTGGTGGATGCGATTAATGCTCTGGAGCAGCGGATGCGGGCGGCTTTCCCGCATATCCAGCATCTATTTGTGGAACCGGATCGAAAAGCCCAGGCCTGAAACCTTCCACCGCGAGCAGAGCCCCCTTCTTCTCCAGCCCGCCCGCGTAGCCCCGCAAGGTGCCGTCTCGCCCGATCACCCGATGACAGGGAATCAGGATGGACAAAGGATTTCGGCCCACGGCCGTACCCACGGCCCGCTCACTCCCCGATCTGCCCATGTGCTGAGCTAGATCCGAGTAGGTGATGCACGTGCCATAGGGAATCGATTCCAAAGCCCGCCAGACCTCCCTCTGGAAAGCTGTTCCCGTTGGTTCCAGTGGAAGGCTGAAGAGCCGAATGCCTCTGCGGAAATAGGCAGCCAATTGCTTAGCGGTTTCCGAAAATGGCATGGCGGCGGCATCCCACACCCAGTCCGAAGTTTGGGCGGGGAAGTGTTTTTGCCCGGCGAAATACAGCCCCGTAAGGGCCGTTCCGTTTGAGACCATCACCATCGTACCAATGGGGCTTTCCCAATGGGCGGCGTATTGAATTTTAGGATCACACAGTGGGCTCATGTCAGTTCTCCAAGGAAGCCCAGAGGTGCATCACGGCATAGGCACGCCACGGCCGCCAGGATTCGGCGCGAGTCTTTATCTCCTTCGTGGAGAGGCCGGGCAAAGCAGTGCGAACTCCGTAATCAGTGGCCAAAAAAGCATCGGGCCACGCCAGCGCCCGCATGGCGATGTACTGCGCGGTCCAATCCCCAATGCCCGGCAAGCTCAAAAGGGACTTGAGCGTGGAATCCACGTCCACTCCCGGTTCGAGCCGCAATTCCTTATCGGCAATGGCCCGGGCGAGCGCCTTGATGGTGGCCGAGCGGGTGCGCAGAATGCCCAGAGCACCTAAGTCCTCAGGCTGAACCGCAGCCAATCGCTCCGGGCTCGGAAAGGTCCAGCAAAGCGCTTCAAACGGCGTCTCCACAGGATCACCAAAGGTTTCGAGCACCCGCCGGGCCATGGTGCGGGCGGCCTTCACGGTCACCTGCTGGCCCAATACGGCGCGCACAGCCAGTTCAAAGCCATCCATCACGCCCGGCACCCGCAGCCCAGAACGGCCCGCCGCAAGGGAACCGAGCCTGGCCTCAATTACGTCGGGGTGCCCGCCCAGATCCAAAAGATGAGCCAACCGCACCAAAACAATGGGAATCACGGGGCCCAGCGAAGGACTCAGAACGGTTTCCAGGCTATTCGAATTCGGAAGCGAGCGAACCGAAAGCCATCCATGGAAGCGCTGTCCCCTTGCTTCTACGGAGATCGTGCGTCGGTAAGTGATGCCATCGAAGGACTCCATGCCGGGGATAGCGCGAAGGCCCAGAAAACCAAGCATCCGCGCAGCATCGTAGGGTGGGCGAAAGGGCAAACAGAAGCGGAAGCCTTCGGCAATTTCAGGCCGAGGCCCGTTTTTGCGCAGCTCCGAGGGCTTCATTCGATAGTGTTCCTGGAAGAGCGCATTGAACCGGCGCAGGCTGGAAAAACCACTGGCCCAGGCAACTTCCCCGATTGGCATCGCCGTGTCCGTGAGCAAGCGCTTGGCCGTGAGCAGGCGTTGCGTTTGGAGAAATGCCACGGGAGAAACACCGAATTCGGATGCGAAAACCCGTCGCATATGGCGTTCGCTCACGCCAAAGCGAGCCGCAAGAGCCTCCAACCCCTCATCCAGGTCAGCGCCAGATTGCAGGGCCAGGCCGACCCGATGGGCCAAATTCGAAGAGGCATCCATGGGCGCGTTGCCAGGTGCCAATTCGGGCCGACAACGAAGGCAAGGCCGGAAGCCCAAAGCCTCGGCTGCGGCCGCGCTCCCATGGAAGGTGCAGTTTTCCTGTTTGGGTCGCCGCACCCGACAGTAGATTCCCGTCGAAGTGACTCCCACGAAAAAACGCCCGTCAAACCGTGCATCACGGCTGATCAGGGCCTGGTAGGAGCGTTCGGGATCAAGAGCCATGGGGCTAATTCTGGTGCGGTGGCAAGGCCTTGTCTCGCCGGAATCGGACATGAAATTTTTGCACTTCGCTGAAATGCGGGAACCGCCAAGCAGATACAGCGATTGCGAGTAACGTGGCATTTCCTGGTCTGCGGTTCCATTCCATCAGAAAGAATGAAACGCCAAGTCGCCAAGGCTCCAAGAAAAACCAATTGCATCGGGACGGAAGGTTGCCAGAGATCGGCGTAGCACTTTTTTAAGTTTCACTCCACGCATCCGAAATGCGCCTATACCGCCACCCAAATTTCCTCAGGTGCTGCGTGGGAAAGGAAATTCGTCATGGCCTCGCTAAAGCCATACGCGCCGGTCATGCCAAACGCCAGGAGATCGCCCGGTTCCAACTCCGGAAGCATCACTTCGCCCAGGCGATCGAGGCTGGTGCAAAGCGGACCCGCCAGCGTGGCTGGGCGGGTGGTTCCCACCTTGCCAACGGCCTTAACAGGAAAGGCCTGGCCCGTGAGCAAGGGCCGCAGCAGATGGTTGATGCCACCCTCCAGAATCACAAACCGGGTTCCACGGCTTTCTTTGACCCGCAGGACTCGGACGAGGTAAAGGCCACAACTCGCGGCCAGGAAGCGCCCCGGCTCCAGCACGAGTTCACCCTGAAACCAGGGATTAGCGGCCAAGAGGGCCTCGAGCCCCCTCCCTAACGCTGCGACATCCAGCGGGGTTTCTTCCGGGGAATAGGGAACTCCCAGTCCGCCGCCCAGATCGATCTGGTCCCATTCGAAGGCACTAAATGCTCGAAGTTCACGCGCAAGGTTCACCACCATGGCGTGGGTCTGCAGCAGGGTTTCAGCGCTGCGCTGATTGCTGGCGGCGAATACGTGCAGGCCGCGAATTTGCACCTTAGCAAAGCCCCTGGCGCGAGTCAGAACGGTCGGTGCTTCTTCCTCATCCACACCAAAGGCTGAGGGACCGGTGCCGCCAATAATGCGATTGCCTTCGTCGGCTCCCGAAGCCGGATGCACGCGCAAGTTCACTGCCACGGGTTGGGTCGTAAGGCGGTCGATGCGGGCCAAATCCTCCCAACTCTCGGCCTGAATGCGAGCCCCGAGAGCTAAGGCCAGCGCCAACTCTTCATCACGCTTTCCGGGCCCGGCGTAGAACATGCGCCCTGGCGGTAGATCGAGGTTTGCTGCGTGGCGCAATTCGCCTCCCGAGGCGCAATCAAAACTGGCATTGAGTGCAGCAAAGGTGTCGAGAAGTGGCGGAAACGGGTTGGCCTTCATGGCGTACGCGACCCGCACTCGCTGTGGAAGAACGGCACGCAACGCGTGAAAACCCGCGCTTGCCGTTTTCTTGTCATAGGCGAAGAGTGGCGTGGGGTGGCTTTCTGCAAGCTGTTGGCAGGTCGAGTCATCCAAGGCAAAAAGGCTCACAGGTTCCTCCAAAAGGGTGCCAAGCGGCGCATACCCTCGGCGATATCAGTTGGCATTCCGCCAAAACTTAATCGCACGTGGGCCCGACCACCTTCACCAAAGGCGAACCCCGGCACGACTACCACACCGCCTTCGTCCCGCAGGCGCAGGCAAAAGGCCATGGGGTCTGCCTTTCCAGCCTGGGGCAATTCCAACCAATGATAGAAACCCCCGGAGGAAGGCGCGGGCGAATAACCAAAGTGGTGCAGAAAGGCGCCCGAAAAAGCCGCCCATCGCAGGCTCAGTTCGGTACGTGCCTCGGCCAGCACCACCGTGGATTCCCGCAGCAAGGCCAGGGCCGCGCGCTGAGAGGGTCGCGCTGGCGCCGTGACCATGTAGGCATGCATTAATCCCGCAGGCGCCAGCCACCGCGAATCGCCCAGGGCCCAGCCCACGCGCAACCCCGGCGCACCCCACGCCTTGCTCACGGAACCCAGCACCACGCCATATTCGGAAACATCCCGAAGGCTTGCGGATCGTTGGTGCAAGTAGAGCTCGCGGTAGACCTCATCGGAAAGCAGCAGCACGCCCCGCGCCTCACAGGCTTCGGCCACTTCGCCGAGTGCCTGCGCCGAAACACCAGCGCCGGTTGGGTTGGAGGGGTGATTGATGATGGCGATTCTGGCATTGGGGCTACGATCCAGCACCTGGCGAAAGGACCAGGAATCCAGCGTGAAATCCGCCGACATCGGATATCCCACCGCTTCGGCCCCCGCCAATCGAGCCAGGGTTGGATAGGCCAAAAAACCAGGATCGGGCACGAGCACGGCGTCGCCGGGGTTCAGCCAGGCTTGAAAAAGCGCGAAGAGCGCACCCTGGCTGCCCGAGACCACCATCACTCGATCCATAGCCTCATCGAAATAATCAGCAACGGCCTCTCGTAATTCCGGCAAACCCGCATTGGGGCCATAGACGCAGGATTCGCTATCCTCGGCCAAGGCGAGTCGAGCGGGAAGGGGCAAGGCCCAACTCGGTTCACCCAGGCCCATGGGAATGGCACCGGGCGGCGCGCCTTCACTGAGTGCCCGAATGGGGCTGGGGCGCAGGGATTGAACGCGGACCGCAGGGTTCATCGCAGCGCTTCCTCCAAAGCCGTGGCCGCATCGGTGCGGGAATCCCGATACTTCACGATGCAGGGCGCGTAGAGCTGGATGCCACGTTGGCGGGCAAAATCGCCGGAACCTGGACGCGATCCAGGCACGACCACGGCGCCTTCTGGCACTTCCCGTTGCAGTTCTCGCCCGTGCACCAAATCAAGAATTATCGTGGATCCCGTCAGGCGAACACCGGGTGCCAGCACCGCGCGTCGTCGCACCACGACACCCTCGAAGAGTCCCACTAGACCGCCCACAAAAGCTTCGTCCTCCACCACCACCGGCAGTGCCCCTGCAGGCTCCAGCACGCCGCCCACTTGGGCCGCAGCCGATAGATGCACACGCTTGCCGATCTGAGCGCAACTGCCTACCAAGGCGTGGCTATCCACCATGGTGCCTTCGTCCACAAAGGCACCCACGTTGATGTAGGCCGGAGGCATGATCACCACGCCCGAAGCCACAAAAGCA
>JAIFMW010000082.1 GCA_020048105.1 Deltaproteobacteria bacterium
ACCTGGCCCGCGTGGTGAAATTGGTAGACACGCCATCTTGAGGGGGTGGTGGCCACAAGCCGTAGCAGTTCGAGTCTGCTCGCGGGCACCAAATAATGAGGAGCGCTTCGGTGCTCCTCGTTTTGTATCTGGAGAACCTTCAAATGTCGCGGCCCGACTCGGCTGAATTGCTTGCGCCAATCGTTCCCTGGTTCAAGGCCGGGGCTAGAAAATTGCCGTGGCGAGCACTGGATCTGGATGTGCTTCACCCGGATCCCTATGCCGTATTGGTTTCGGAACAAATGCTTCAGCAGACTCAGGTCAACACAGTCATACCTTACTTCCAGCGCTGGATGAATCGATACCCAGAATTGGGTAGTCTTGCGATCGCCAGTTCTGAGGAGATCCACAAGTCCTGGGAAGGGCTGGGCTATTACCGCCGTGTTCGACATTTGCAGGCGGCGGCGCAGCAGATTGCCCAACATGGATGGCCCACAGATCTAAAAGGACTGTTGCAGTTACCTGGGCTTGGGCCTTATACCGCTGCGGCGGTGGCTTCGATTGCCTTTCAACTCCCAGAACCAGCGTTGGATGGAAATGCCTATCGAGTGCTCGCACGGATTCTCGGGATTGTGAAGGATCCAAAAAAAGAAAGTATCGAGCTTCGAACCTGGCTGAAGCCGACTCTCCTAGCTCATGGTCCATCACGGGTTACCCAGGCACTGATGGAGCTTGGGGCCCTCGTCTGCGGGCCTAATCCAAAATGTTCGGCATGTCCTTTGGCTACGAATTGCGAAGCGCATCGACGGGGCGTTGTTCAGAGCATTCCGATGCGCATCACCCGCACCAAACCCACCGAAGTCGAATTGTGGTTATTGGCAATCCAGGTCCAGAATCACTGGCTCGTGCGTCCGCCTGCCGAGAATGGCCTTCTTGCTGGGCTCTGGAGTTGGCCCACCCTAGCCCTCGATACGATTAATGACCTCGCGGCAGAAGAGCCACAGCCGTACGGGTTGGTCCGATGGCGAGCTTGGCCGGGTTGGACTCAGGCCTATTCCCATCGCCGCGAAAAAGTGTTGCCGTTGGCACTCCAAGTGGAAGTGCCCTTTGAGCCTGCGGGTTTCATTTGGGTAGACCAAGATTCGCTTAAAACCTTACCCATGGGACGCCGCGACCAGCAGTTACTCGAACGGCTTTCGACTTCGCCCTCCGACAAAACAGAAGCCCCGCCAATCGCAGGGCTTCTGAGAAGGCTGGTGGCAGGTTCTTAAAAGCCCAGGTCCGCCATTTCCTGTTGAGCCGTACGAGCCTCAGGTGTGCCTTGGAACCCATCGATAATCTCTTTGAAGGCCTTGACCGCCGCAGGCTTGAGCCCCTGCTTCAGCAAGCACTGCGCTCGCTTCAGCTTCGAGGGAAGGAATTGAACCGAACTCGAGTGCTCTTTCAAAATCTGCTCAAAGGTCCGCTGCGCCTTGTCGAAGGCCTTTTGGTTGTAGTGGGCAAGGCCTAAGAAAAACAAGGCGTCCGGACGTTTGACACTGGAGGGATTGCCTTTCAGGAAGAGTTCCAAACTCTCGGCAGCAATGGCGTAGTTCCCTCGGTTGTAGTCCAGAATGGCGGCTCCGTAGGCTTTTTCTTCATCACCCATGGGGGCCTGAGGGGCCACATCCTGGGCCGGGCGCGAAGGGGTGCTACTAATTCGACCCGTTCGGGCGGAATCACCGATGCGGTTATTCAGAACCCGGGTACTTTCCTGGAGTTGGCGAAGCGTCTCCTGAAGATCCGCCTGGAAGCGACGATCCAGAGTTCTCGCTTCAACCGAAGCGGCTCGCTCAGCCTCGCTATTTTTGTTCAGGCCTTCCATTTCCGTCCGAAGCTTGAACACTTGAAGCTTAAGGTCACCAACTTCTTGTTCGACCTTTCGGATCTGCTCTCCAGAATTGCATCCGATCGTTCCAAGAAGTCCAACTCCAACCAAACCGGCCGTGATGATCTGAGTCTTTCGCATTTCACCTCCCGATGAGTTCAGTGGCTACAAAAAGAGCGGAGGCTGGCCTCCGCTCTTTTTATGCAGCTCTAAATGAAGCCTACTGAAGCTTGAATTCGCAACGACGGTTAATGAGCCAGGACTGCTCGTTCTTGCCCTCGACCTTGGGACGCTCTTTGCCATAGCTGATGGTGGAAAGGCGATCTTCCACCACGCCCAGGCTGGTCAGATAGCTCTTGGCGGCATGAGCACGACGATCGCCCAGGGCGAGGTTGTATTCCACAGTGCCACGTTCATCGCAATGTCCTTCGAGCTGAACCTTGGCCTGGGGGAAGGCCTTCAGGAAATCCGCAACGATCTGGAGCTTGGGCTTATCGGTATCGCGAATGGCCGACTTATCCAGGGCAAAATTGATGTCCTTCAGAGCCGCTTCAGCAGCAGCCCTGTAGGCGGCCAATTTTTCGGCCTCAGCCTTGCGAGCAGCTTCAGCCTTTTCGGCCTCGGCCTTGCGGGCGGCTTCGGCAGCGAGAGCCGCCTGGCGTCGGGCTTCTTCGGCCTTAAGGCGTGCTTCCTCAGCAGCCTTCCTGGCAGCTTCTTCGGCCGCAGCGCGCTTCACGGCTTCTTCGTCAACCTTCGGAGCTGCTGCGGGTTTGTTGCAGGCAATGCCAGCACCAAGCGAGAGCATGAGCGCCGCAGAAATGATGGTCCGATTGAATCGCATGTTTTTCCTCCAAGTTGATATGAGTTTAGCGCCGCCAACGGAAGGCGGATTAGTTTTTTTTACCGTGTACGTGTCCACTTGGGACTCTGGCACCCCGAAAACTCTGTGAGGCGGCGTAGGGTATTGCCCGAAAGATCCGTCGTGTATAGCTGCATTCCACCTAGGCTTCCGCTTGAGAAAACCAATCGACGCTCGTCCGGTGACCAGTCTGGCGATTCGCTGCTCGAGACACCTGTGGTGATTTGGTACGATTTGCCTTCTCCAAGCTTGTATACGAATAAGTCAAATTTGCCTTCAAAGCGAGACACGTAGGCAATCATCGAACCGGTGGGGCTCCAGGAAGCGCTTCCGTTATAGGCACCTTCCACCGTAAGGCGCCGGACGTTGGAACCATCTTCTTCCATCAGATAGACCTGGGGGGTGCCTTCTCGGTCAGACGTGAAGGCAATCTGAGTTCCAGCAGGATTCCAGGTCGGCTCGGTATTGATGCAATTGCTATCGGTCAATCGGCGCACCCGGCCAGTTCCCACATCCAGCACCACGATGTCGGTGTTGCCCCGCTTGTCGCCTTGCACAAAAGCGAGGCGCTTGCCATTCGGTGACCACACCGGAGTCGTGCAAGGACCTTGCGGTCCGCCCTTGGCCGGGAAAAGTTTTTCGAAGGGCCCACCCGGCTTGGTTTGTCCCCAAATTTCAGGAGGCCCGCCCTTGTAGGTCATGTAGGCCAATCGGCCGTCCAGCGCCACGGTCGGTGACAGCGTAAGACTCTTGTGATGCGTAAGTTGCACGGGGCTGGAGCCATCCCGATCGATCTGGAAGACCTCTTTGATGAGCGGAGAAAGTTGACGAATGAAAACGACTCGGGTGGCCGCAACGCCCTTTTCCCCTGTCAACCGAGCCACGAGATCGTCTGCAAGAGAATGGGCAATCCGGCGAAGGACGGCATCTTTGCCGCGGTACTTCTTACTGAATACGGCCTTGGCGGATTTCACATCCATCACCTGCGCGGTGATCTCGACTTCATCCCCGACGATACGGGAGACTTTGTCAGAGCCTTCTGCGCTGGGTCGACCAGCCTTGAGGGTAACCAGCCAGTCGGTCCCGATTTCAACCCAAGCTTTCAGGTTAGAAGCGTCTCCGCTTTTTAGCTGACGTTCCTTCAACACCGCGAAGGGTCCAGCCTCTTCGAGATCCCTGAGCAGCGTTTCGTGTAATTCTCGCCCGGCCTGCTCCTCCGTGATGCCCACCACCGAAGGTTTTGGAACGGCAATACCCAGTTTGGAGCCAGCGGATGTGCTCAATACCACTTCCTGGTTAGGGACTTGGGCAACAAGCAGCGGCGCGAATCCGATTACCAGACTTAATATCCATCGCTTCATGGGAACTCCCAGAATAGATTCTTCTGCTCCATGCTAGCAGGCTGCCCGACAGCCTCGCCTTTACCCAAGAAGGGAAGCACCACAACATTCAACGGTGGTATCGGTAACACAGAAATCTCAACCGAGGTAAACCAACCCCAGGCCAGATGGGTTCCGAGCCGAGTTGGCCCTTGGCAACGGAATAAATGGAACACGCGCTCGACTCCATCTTCGAGCTTGAATAGCGAAGCCAATTTCACAACTTGATCCGGCTGCCAATTTACTTCCTCTTGCAGTTCGCGCAGCAAGGTTTGCAAAGCGGTTTCACCGGGTTCGCTTTTTCCGCCTGGAAATTCCCAGCGTCCGGGTAGGACCTTGGCGCTCGGCTCGCGGCGCTGGAGAAACCAGCGCCCTTCTCGCTCAATCAGCGCCAGGGAGGCTTCGATTCGGGTCACGGAGTTCCAGACCCAAGCGCAAAGGAAGCTAGCTTCTGCGCATAGCGATCCCGCAAATCATCCACCCACGATGACTTCAAAGCACCGTATGAGGGACGAAGCTTCGCATTCACCCAGGCCTGAAGTTCATCCACATCTCGATGCGTATCCAATTCTTCTATAAGAATCTCCCAAATCGACTCGTCAAGTTGTTGAACCGCTGCCACGGGTGCATAGCTGATGCGATGAATCCCACAGGCGCCATGCTCCTTCAGTGCTTTTTGATGTTCCGGTGTGCCGTACCCTTTATGGCGCGCAAAACCGTACACGGGGTAGATCGAGTCAAGATCCCGCATGAGCGCATCGCGATGCGTCTTTGCCAGAATCGAAGCACAGGCGATCGCACAACTGAGGCTATCCCCTTCCACCAATAGGCGTTCAGGAATCCCGCTGCGGGGGGCGCAATTGCCATCTACAAAGAGAATCTTAGGCTTAGATTCAACCGATGTAACCGATTGCCGCATGGCCTCCAGCGTGGCTTGCAGGATGTTCTCCCGATCGATGCCCAAGTTATCCACTTCGGCCACCGACCACGCGGGAAGCGCCAGCTTTAGTTCGGCAGCCAAGGCTTCGCGCCGTTCGGGCGAAAGTTTTTTGCTATCCCGAGCACCTCGAAGCACATGACCCCATTTTTTCACCGTGTCAGGATCGAGCACCGCACAGGCGGCCACCACCGGCCCTGCCCAGGCTCCGCGCCCAGCTTCATCCACACCACCCCAGGCAATGCTTGGCGGCACATTGCCAAGGTCCCAATCCAAAGGGTTCCGCTTCAAGGGGGGCATCAGATGATCCTCCCGAGTTTCAAAAAAACGTCCCGCCAGGCTGGGTCGAGGGCCGCCGCATCGGCTTCGATCGTTTCATGGTCGTTGCGCACGAAGGGCCCGGTGCGACCCTCCCTGCCGAGGGTCGAGAAGTTCTGAAGGGTCGCCTCGGCCAGTGGCGCAAGCCCACGTCCCGGAAGAACAATTCCAGCCTCCGCGAGAAGTTTTTCCGCACCTAGCCAAAGGGTTGCCGCATGCCCCGAACTGATTACCGCGCAGGCGTGGTACAGCGGCTTGAGATGGTTGGGAAGCTCGAAGGACTGGAAGCCGAGTTTCTGAAACGCTTTCAAAATTTGGGCAGGCGGTTCACCCGAAACCCCCAATGGCGTGCCCTGCCAATCGCGGGCTTTCCCGTCGAAACTGGTCAAGGGATGGAGGCTAGGCACTCCAGGAAGGTCCAGGCTTCCGCTCAAATGAACGCAGCGGCCAGGAAACATCGACGCGAGAAGCCCAATGGCCACGTCGGGCACCGCAAGGATCACCTCCCCTTCGGGACGGGCATCGTGGGACAGTAGGGCCACTCGCGAGCCCCAAGCCGCCGCGAGGGAGCGTCCAGCGCGGCCCCGGCCAAGAATAGAAAAATCAATACCCATGAGACGAGTTTGAGCCCTGGCCTCAGTTCCTGAGGCTATTGCGACATCCCTCGCCACCCAAAGGCTGGCTGGAGGCGGCTGCCGAAATACCCGATGTCCAACGACGCCCTGCCCTGCTCCGTTGGATCGCTCAGCATCGCAAAGCCTCCATGCATTTGCGGGCCGGTCTACTCCCCAGCCTTTCCATCAAGGCGCTCTGTGATATCTCGGGGGATGCCTCGGCGCATCCCCAGGCCCGCACCATGGCCAATGAGCGCCTGCTGGCTCGCTGGGGGGTCATCACCACTGGCGAGCGTAGGGTGCTGGCCCTTCATGCTCCGCGACCCCTCTGGGCCAGCATCTGGAAGGTTCGGGATCAAAGAATTCTGGAAAGTTTTTTACAGAACCCCAAGCTTGGGCATGAGCCCCTGCAGGCGCTGATCCAAGCACCCTTGGGGGCACCTCAGGCCGAGGCCCTGACCCAATCACGATGGCGGGAAATTATTCCAGTGGCCCACCAGGTGCTCTGGGCCATGGACCAAACCTTTCGCGGTCCCGATTGTTCCCTGGTGCTCGGCCATGCCGCGCCCTGGATCAAGGCGCTGCCCATGGAAGAGCGGCTTCTCGCTTCCACGCGAATCGCCCACCCTCCCTTGAGAAAAATGACGCGTGCCTGGGCACTTCCCGAGACGGATCCGGAAGGCTAGATCCTTCTCAACACCTCGCTCACACAGCGATCGATGCCGATCCAGACATCGCTCAAGCGAGCCTCGTCGAACATGTATGCGGGCGTGGTGATCAGCTTCAAGTCCTCGTCGATGGCGATTTCACGCGCCGAAGACACGCTCTTAAACCGGTGACCAATTTTTTCCATGGCAGCTTGAATCTCGGTGCCATTACCCAGCGTTAAGAGAGCCGAAACTTGGCCCTGGGCGAGACAGAGCGCGACCAAGGCTGGCGCAATGCAGATGGCCCCTACCGGTTTCTTCGCCTGAAAAAAAGCCGTAACGAAGGCCGCGACTTCGGGATTGACCTGGGCCTCGATGCCCTTGAATGCGAAATCACAAAGATTCTTGGCCACCCCAAAACCACCGGGAATCAGCAGGGCGTCGAACATTTCGGCACTGGCCTTGGCGATATCCAAGCATTGCCCAAAGCGGGAAATCCGACTGGCTTCTTCCAGGATGTTGCGGCTGGCACCCTCCACAACCTTGCCGGTCGCGTGATTGATCACATGGGCTTGGGAAAGATTGGGTGCTACACACTGATAGTGGGCTCCCTGCTGATCCAGCGCCAAAAGCGTAAGCACAGCTTCCCGAACTTCCGCCCCATCCATATGCCCACAGCCCGCGAGTAATACGGCAACCTTCGGAATTCTTGTCATAGAAACCTCCAATCCAAACCTCGGGCTGATTATGACTAGCCTGGAGTTTTGGCTGGCCCCAAAAAAGCCGACAAGCCCCGATCTGCCATTCTAGATGCCATGCACATTTCCTCCCGCCTTCCGCAGCACTTCCGGCCCAACGCCCTCGCGGGGGAATTGGAAGCACTGCGAGAGGCAGGAACCCCCTGGCTGGATCTCACCGTTTCTAATCCCACGCGGTGCGGCTTCGATTATCCGGCCGAGGCGATCCTGGGCGCCCTTGGTAAGGCTGAAATATTGCAATACGCACCCGATGCCCAAGGCCAGATTGCGGCCCGCGAGGCCATTGCCGCCTGGCACGGGCACGGCCTGAAGGCGCAGGACGTGGTGCTGACAGCCTCCACTTCGGAAGCCTACTCCTGGCTCTTCAAGCTGCTCTGCAATTCAGGGGACGAATTACTGGTTCCTTCCCCCAGCTATCCCCTCTTTGAATGGCTCGCCAAGTTGGAAGGCCTGACCGCCATTACCATCCCCGCCTATTTCGCCGATCGTTGGCATCTTGACCTGGAGGCCCTCGAAACGGCCTGTGGTCCCCGCACGCGCGCCATCGTGGTGGTCAATCCCAATAATCCCACCGGTCATTTCCTATCTCGGGGCGAATGGGCCGGGCTGACGGCGCTTTGTGCCCGCCGGAAATTAACCCTGATTATGGATGAGGTCTTTGCGAACTATGCGCTGGAGCCTGCCCCCGACCGACTACCCACGGCCCTGGAAGACACAGACCCGCCTTGCCCCGTCTTCGTGCTTTCGGGCCTATCGAAAATCGCCGCGCTACCCCAGATCAAACTCGGCTGGATCATCGCGCGGGGGCCAAAGGCCTGGGATTTGCTGGAACCGCTGCTCTTCATTGCAGATCAGTTTCTATCCGTGTCGGCCTCCGCCCAG
>JAIFMW010000092.1 GCA_020048105.1 Deltaproteobacteria bacterium
TTCACGCTGTATCCCGATTACAAGGCCTTCCGCTTGGAAACGGCCGATAACTGGATGCAGGATGCCTCCTACCTGAATGTGCCGCTGAGTGATTTCGAAGCCCTTCTGGACCATGCTCTGAATCAGGGCTTCACCTTTGCCATCGCCACGGATATCAGCGAAGGGGCCTTTTCCATGAAGACGGGGCACGCCTTGCTATTGGACCCCGACACCAAGCCTGAAGAGGAAAAGGAAGCCATCATTACCCCGGAATTGCGCGCCCAGATGTTCAATAACTGGACCACCACCGACGATCACTCCATGCATTGCGTGGGGCTGGCCCAGGATTCCAAGGGTGCCAAATTCTACAAGATCAAAAACTCCTGGGGCCCCCAGGGCGCCCAGAAGGGCTACATCTACATGAGCCGCGCCTACATGTTGGCCAAGACCATGTATGTGACTCTGCACAAGGACGGCGTGCCCGCCGAGCTGCGCGCCAAGCTCGGCCTGAAATAGGAAAGGGCGGCGGTTCTTTAAAACAGCAACCTTAGGCCAAGTTGCACCCGGCGTGGCGCGAAAAAGGTTTGGGGTGTGCCTGCGAGCGCCGTGTGCACGCTGCTCTGAATGTTGTAGCCGGTCTGTCGATTGAAGACGTTGAACACATCCAGCATTCCTTCCAGGGTCACCATTTTTCGCTTCAGGAAGGTCTGGGTGTAATTGAGGTCGAGTTGGTAGTGAGGCGGCGTAACATGCGATCCAGCTGGTTCTGAATAGCGGTTGGTGTCGCTGCGGCTTGTGGTGAGCGCAAGGTAGGGCTCGTAGGATTGCAATTGCCAGGGCTGGCCCGATTGGTAGATGGCGAAGGCGCCGACCCTTCCTTGCCATGGGAAGGCGTAATACCCATACAGCTTTACTTGGTGGCGGCGATCACCGGAGAGGTTGCCGTATTTGTAATTCCAGAGTTGCCGACCCGCGTCATCGCCGATGTAGGAGGATCCGATAAAAATATTCGAATCGTTGGTGGCGGTCGTGGTGGTGTTGTCCTGATCGAAGTTTCCGTAATAGTGGCTCCACACGTAGGAGCCCCGGAAATAGGCGGGGCCATAGCGCCATTCGGCCTCCAGGCCCGCCTCATAGTATTTGGTGAAGCTGTTATCCAGATGGGCGATGACGAAGGAGGAATTGGTGCCACCGCCGAGCTCAGCCATTTTGGCGGCAAGGTTGGGAATGTAGAGTTCGCGGGGAATGCCAGGGGGCGGGTTGAGATTGACCCTGGCATCGTTCACCGAGTCTTCCCAAAAGTTGTCGCTATAGCGGTACCGAGCGTGAACCCGCCCGGTCCACCCGCTGCCAAAATCCTTGGTGGTGCCGAGCAAATACTCGTCCGTGGTGCGCGGTTTCAGGTTGGCTGCGAACAACTTCCCTGTTGAGGAAGCCTCGGGGCTCGTGCCGATGAGGACACCGGCGGCGTCGAAGTAGGCGTTGATGGTGGCCGCCGAGTTGCGTGCCCAGGAGGCCGCGCGGGGTAAGGAGGAAGCCGTCGGCACGTACTGGGCATAGTTGGCGTAGACGGTATCTTCGTGATGATAGGCCCACGTGACACCCAAGCGAGGTTGGATGGTGTCCTTCGGCTTGATCTCATGCATCAGATACTTGTTGCCCTTGGCCAGTTCGTACCCGGAGATGGTGCCCGGATTTTCGCGCAACCCTTGTCCGTAGAGCTTGTCATTGCTGATCATCACGCCCACGTTGAACGTGAAATTCTTCCAGCGAATCTTGTCGTTGAGCTCCAGATTTTCTGAAATGAATTCGGAGTGGATGGCGGGGACACCAAGGATGCCCTGCTGTTGCACTTGGGCCTGAAAGAAAACGGGCTGGCCATTGAAGGTGAGCGCGCGAGGGGCAAACACCAAACCCCATCCGTTGGAGATCCTCAGCAAGTTTTCGCTGTCCTTCCACCATTGGAACCCCGCGTGGAACTCGTGAGTGATGCCGACCCCAAAGGTCGCGTCATAGGCCACCTGGAAGTTCTTGCGATAGAAATCCTGGTTGTTGAATTGGGGGGCGCCGCCCACAAAGCCGCCTCCCGTGGGGGCACCGCTCACCGGATCGAGGTAGCCATATTTGGTGACGAGGGGAGCGATAAAAGCGTTGTAGGGGCCTGCGCCAGTTAGGTTAGCGGCAGCAGGCAAGGGGACTTGGAAGAGCCCCTGAGTGTCTAGGGCGTTGACGTTGAGCACTACGCTACCGTCCAGGGCTGGCCTGGCGGTGGACAGCGAATCTGGGCGATCCAGGTTCTTGTTGGCGAAGCTGGTGAACTTGAAATTGAGAAAGCTAGAGGGCGTGAGGAGCCAGGACGCTTCGAGGATGCCAATATCCATGGTCACTTTGCCGCCGGTGCGAGTGGAGGGGGCGTAGCCCGACCCCACGACTCCCAGGGCGCGATAGTCGCGGGCAGAGGTTCGGAAACTGGCGTGGATCAGCAACGACGGCGAGGGTGCGTAGGTGAGCTTTCCGAAAAATTCATTCCGGGTGCTCTTGAAATCGGGAACGGCACCATAGAGGTTGGAGCTGTTTTTCCGCTCGGTGCTGGGGCGATAGATGGACGCAAAGAAGAATAGCTTTTCGCGCACGATGGGGCCGCCCACATTGGCGATTTGGTAGCTCCGTTCCTCCTCGTAACGCACGGTGCTGGCTGCGGTGCGGTGGGCTACCAAGTTTGTCGGTAACAGTTGGTAGGAGAGCTCACCCTGATAGGTGTTCGTGCCCGATTTGCTGACCGAATTGATGGTGTAACCCGCGGAACGGTTGAAGTCCGTGGCGGCAGCGCCGCCCTTTATGATGGCGATCTGGTCAATATCATGTGACGAAGGTTCCGCCGACATGGTGCCGTAGAAAGGCATGTTCACGTTGACGCCGTCGAACCGGTGGACGTTGTCCTGGCCGCTGCCGCCCGCACTGGGGCCGCGCACGGCGTCCTGTGAATATTGAACGCCCGGAATCAGCTTGATCAGGTCCCGATAATCCTGGCCCACGGGAAGACTGCCAATGATTTCGGAGCCGATGGACGTTTTGAGCTCGGCCGAGGTTGTGTCGACAAGGGAAGCCGAAGCCACGACCTCGACAATTGCGCTCTGGGTCGCAATCGGAACCATCCCAACGTTCACGGTGGTGCTCCGCTGCAACGCCACGCTAACGCCACGTTTTGCCGTAGCCATACCGGGGTGAGTGAAGGTTAGAACGTAGGTGCCAGGCGGCAGGAAGGCTAATCGGTATTCACCGTTTTTGCCAGACACAACCCGTCGGGGTTGGGGCAGTAGCTTAGAAGCGGCTTCGATCCGAACCCCTGAGAGCCCCTGGCCGTCCTTCTGAGTGGTTGTCCCAACGATGGTGCCAGCTTGCTGGGCGACCATCGGAAGAGCGATCAGAGTCAGCGCCAATGTGCTCCCGTACCGAATTTGCATGTGAGTCTCCTGGAATCTTGGGGAGCCAAGTTGTTGCGCAAGAAGCGGATGCCGACCTCTTATTAATAAGTATCAACGTTTGTTCCTAGGCACCAAGGTGCTTTGCTTTCCGCAAGGAAGTGCCGTGGCGGGCTTAATTCGATGCCCTACTTTTTTCCTCGGAATCCGCGAGGAGCTTCTGCTGCAGGTTATAGAGGATGCGGCAGTCTTCCGCATCAAAACCAGCCTCGTTGCTCGTTCGATAATGGCGATGAAAGGCGCGGAGGGTGGCCTCCGGATCTTTGGTTGAATACCCAAGGCCACGAATGGCCTGCCATGGCTCAAAGCCTGCTGGAGGTTCCTTGAGCACCGGGTCAGGCCAAAGGCCGAACCCATGCTCGGCTAAGAGTTTCCATGGAAAGGTGGCGTTTGGGTCGTCCTTTCGCCCTGGGTCAATATCGCTATGTCCCAACACGAGTGGGCGCGGAATTCGATGTCGTTGGGTGATGTCCTTGAGCAGATTGAGCAATACTTCAATCTGTTTTTGCGGAAAGGGTTCTGTGCCGTTGTTGTCCAACTCGATGCCGATTGAGAGGGAGTTGAGATCCCGAAAGGAACCCCAGGTGCCCATTCCCGCATGCCAGGCCCGGTGGTCCTCGGATACCAATTGCAGCAACCGTCCATTTTTACCAATTAGGTAATGCGAACTGACTCGCCCGCCAGCGTTGCGAGTTTGCAGTATTTCTAAGGCAGTCTCGAAGGATTTCTCGGACGTATGGTGGAGGATGACCATCTGCGGTCGCCGAACATTAAAATTGGATGAGGGCACCCATTCCGCGATGGGGTTCCGGGCCGGTCGACAGGCGGGAGTCGCGAGCAGCAGGACCAACGCCAGTAGTTGTTTGAAAGCGGTGGGGGAAACGCTAGGCATTCGTGACCTTTTCTGGTGCTGGCCAATGGGACGTAACCCCAGGATATTTAGGCCGGGTTACCAACGGCCATTGGCTCGGTGGAACACGGATGGGAACTGCAAACTCTGGACATTGAATACCTGGAGGTGGCTGATTCTATTGGGTTATCGCTCATGGATGTGTATCTACTCCAGGCTATCGAAACTCTCGCATACGTTTTCGGAGGTGTCCACCGGGCCGAAAATTGCCCGCGCCGGAAATGGCGCCCACCGCTGAGCCATTTGGGCTGTGTCCTGACCGTTCAGGGCATGTGCTAGGATCGATTTGCTTAAACGCATTCCCATGCCTAAAAATTCCCTGGACCGCCTCCTTTCTGCCATTACCTCCTCGCTGACATTCCTTCAGCGAGGGGTTTGTTTGCCTCGGAGTGATGGTCGGCGTAATTTTCAAACAATAAAAATTCTATTCTCTCTGATCTTTTGCGCATGGCTGAACGCCTCTGTTCAGGCACCAACTGCTGATTCGCTGAAGGCAACACTTAAAACGCTTAAGGGCCGAGATCGAATCGAAACACTTTTTGTCTTGGCAAATACCATTGAAACAGTGGCCCCGCAGGAGGCCCTAGTATATGCGACTGAAGGTCTGACCCTTTCCAGGCAGGTGGGTGACAGGGAAAAGGAAGCTTTTTTCCTTTCCTCTGCAGGATTTTGTTATAGCCAGATGGGTAATTTTTCTTTGGCAATTCAATATGCTAAAGAAACACTCGATTTAAGTACCAAAATTGGCAATAAGGAGCGAATGGCGAAAGCCCATAGCACGCTTGGTATTACCTATACCTTTATGGGGGCATATAGTCAGGCCCTCGAAGAACATCTTGAATCACTACGTATTCGCGAAGAATTATCGCAAGAAGGTTCCATCAATCTTTCCCTGAATCACATCGGAATTCTTTACCACCGAAGCGGTCAATACGGCAAGGCTATCGATTATTATCAACAGATATTGCAGCGCCTTGAACGCAAGCCGGATACGGCCAGGCGGATCCTTACCTTGCTTAATCTTGGTTTTTCAGAATACAAATTAGGGCGTTTTGCCGTGGCCTTGAAACTTCATCAAGAGGCTCTTAATCTTTCGCTCGAAAAAAAAATAATGACATATATTGCTTATGCGCATTTGAATCTAGGACTAACCTATACAGATTTAAATAATTATCCAAAAGCTCTGCACTATCTTAATCTTTCTCTTTCCGAATATGACAAGCAAGATCAAAAGTTCGCTCGCGTTCAGCTCTTGAATGCACTGGGAAGGCTATATTCCCTTTCTGGATCTTCAAGATTGGCGATGAAATTCGCAAAAGAAGGAGCGGTTTTAGCCAAAGAGATTAGAGCGAATGATGAGCTAAAAGCAAGCTATGAATTGATTTCCGACCTCTATCAAAAACAGGGCAACACGGTAGAATCCTTTAAGTATTATAAGCTATACGTCGCAACAAAGGACTCTATTTATACAGCTCAAGAGAGTGATAAGATTGCTGATATATCTATGAAGATAATTACGCTAAAAAAAGATAATCAAATCGAATTACTTAATAAAGAAAAAGTAATTTCTGTACTTCGGCTTAATAAGGAAAGATATTTTTCGGCGATACTAGTATCAAGTCTTTTATTCCTTGCGACCGTTGTAGTTCTCTTGGTTGCATACAATCGAAAAATCAATCAAAACAAAATAACATTGAAAAACTCAAATTCAGAGCTGGCGCAGCTTAATGCTGAGTTGCACGAGAAAATTGATTTAATTCAAGCCCTAAGTGGGCTGCTGCCCATTTGTGCCAGCTGTAAAAAAATCAGAAATGATGAAGGCGACTGGGAACAACTTGAACGTTATATCTCGGATCATTCTTCAGCCACTTTCTCGCATGGCATTTGCCCTCATTGCGCTGAGGACCTTTACCCAGAGGCCATGCAGCGTCTTCGAGAGAAAAAGGCTTAAGGAATGCGGCGTGCTGGGGTAGCTTTGGCTGCCTTTGCCAAAGGCTGGAGCCAACCGCTGTTCAGGCCTTTGGCAGGGATAGCCAGAGCAGTCCCAGCAGCACCACGCTGACGATGAACCCGTAGGCCGTGGAAACGAGGACCGCCTTGGCTAGGCTGCGCAGCCAGCCTCGCCGGTAAAGCCGCTGTAGGGTGGCTGCCAGGTGCAGGGGTGGGGCGAAGAAGATAAGGGGTCCAGGAATGCAGCCCCAGCCGTCTCCGGGTAGGGCATTGAGGCCCATAAGCAGGAGGATGGCCAGAAAACATATGACATGGTGGTGCAGGGCCACCACCATGTGGTCCACAAAAAGGGATTCGCTGCGCCGCAGATGCAGGAGGAGCAGCAGGGCCGCGAAGAGAGGCATGAGCACGAACAGGCTCTTCGAAAGGTTTGAAAGGAAGGTGCGGTAAAACCGCTCGGGATCCTTTTGGGCCAATTTGGCCCGCGCATTTAGGTCCTTGGCCAAGGAGTCGGCTTTGCTCTCCTTTGCCTTCTCCGCGGGTTCGGCCTTGGTTGGATTCGCCTCGGATGGAGTGGAAGTGTTGAGGGCGATGATATTGCCGGATCGTTCTTTGGCGGGCTTGCCCTGGGAGTTGCCCACCTTGATGAAAGAGAAAGCCAGAAACAGGGCGAAACTGGTGATCACATAAAGCCGAAAGGGCGGCACATGGCGAACCCGCCGACCCGCCAGGTATTCTTCGGCCAGAAAGCCGGGCCGACGAACCAGCAGCCACATGGATTCCAGGAATTTGTGATCCAGGTGCAGGAGATCATGAATCACATCGTGCAGCAGGGCCTTGAGGGGCAGGCGGCGGTTCTGGGCCTTCTGCCCGCACCGGTGGCAGTAGGTGCCTTGCAGGGGCACGCCGCAGTTAAGGCAGGGCGGTGGCGCGGATTCGGTCATAACGGCTCCTCGCGGGTCCAGTCGAGCCGCTGACTTCCATGATGGCGGGAATGCCACCCAACTGACCAGTGCCGGGCGGATACCGATCGGTTGAACAGGCCCTGGCGGGTATCAGAGAGTATTCAAAGGGTTCGGTGCGGACAATCGCCACGTCCAATTTCCCACGGCAGGTTCCAGGTTCCACCCGCCCCAGGTCTTGGCTTTACGGGATTTTCGGCCCAGAAGGGGGTGCAGCCAGGCGCTGAGATCCCGCAACAGGATCGCTTCCCTGGGCCAACTCGCCTCCCGAAAGGCTGCTTCGAGAATCCAACGCAATTCAATTTCCTGGAAGGGGCCTCGGAGGTTCAGTCCACCGTCATCGAGTTGCCACCGGATGTTTTTGCCCGCATCAACCTGGGTCTCCTGGAACGCCAGTAGTTCGGCGATCTGAGCATGGGTTTCCCATAGATGCTCGTCCAGAGATGGAGCTTCGCGGCGAATACCTTCCAGTAGGGCGCGCCAGCGATTGCGCGGTGTAAAGCCTTCTTGATTGCTGGCATCTTCGCGCCAGGGAATTTTCTTCTGCCGCAGGTAGTCGCGCAGTTCTTCGCGGCGGGCTTCGATCAAGGGTGACCAGCGCAAGGCTTGACGAGCAGGCAGGGGCGTCAAAGAGCCCAATCCGCCCCCTCGCGCCAAACGCAGAAAGACCGTTTCCGTGTGATCGTCCAGGGTGTGCCCCGTGGCGATGCAATCGGCTTCGATGGAAGCGGCCTCGGCCTTCAACCACTCCCAGCGCAGTTCCCGGGCGGCGGTCTCGATGCCGATACGGTGCTCCTGGGCATGGCTCTGCACGTCCAAGTGTGCTTCTGCCAGATCCAAGTCGAGATAGCGGCATAGCTCCCGCACGAAGGCGGCATCTTCCTGCGCTTCGGGCCGCAGTCCATGGTCTGCGTGCGCCACCACCAACTCCAGGCCAAGGCTCTTGCGGATGGCCCAAAGCAAAACCAGGAGGGCCGTGGAATCACCCCCGCCCGAACAGGCCACCAGGACACGCATATGGTTTAGCCCATCCTTGCGGCGGCGGATGCTGTCCAAGAGGCTGGCTTCGAAGCGGTTCATTGGATCTCCATCTCCAGGCTAGCTCAATAAACGGCAGGAGATTAAGCCGCACCACAAGAGTCTTGGTCGAAGGTGGTAATGGAAGGCCTCTGGGCTGCGTTCCTTGGGCGCCGTTGTGCTCGGTGTTGAAGGCAATTTCACCGTGAGCCATTGCCGTCGTTGCGCAGCACGGGGTTGGTCAGGGCAGCCAGATCGCGCTAGCCTACGTGGCTCGGCACTCGCAGTCGCGGGGGCCGGACGTTTCGGGCGATGCCTAGCCCATCAGGCGAGGAGGGAATGTGGCAAGTTCGAACAGCGACCCGGTCATCCAAACCCATCGCGAGCAGATCGCCGAGATTGACCGACAGATCGTAGAAGCCCTTAACGCGCGAATCGAGCTGGTGAAGAGCCTTAAAGATTACAAAGAAACTCAGGGTCTGAGTTTCTACAACGCCGCTCAAGAACATTTGGTGATCGCGAATTTGTGCGAGACCAACGGTGGTCCACTGTCGAACGAAGGGCTGTGCGAGCTTTTTCGAATCATCCTTGATGTGGCCAAGCGCGAGGCGGCGAGGCAGCCCTGACTGTGGAGGAGGGAGGGTTCCTGCTCACGCATTGTTCAGAGCTGACGAAAAGAAGCCCCGAGCGCTTTCTTGGCCGCCGCTTCTCCCGCCAGCCAGCCCGTTGAGAAGGCGATCTGAAGGTTGTAGCCGCCGGTGTTCGCATCCAGATCCATCACCTCTCCTGCAAAGTAGAGGTTCTCGATCTTTTTGGAACCCATGGTTCGGGGGTCGATGTCCTTAAGGGAGACTCCACCCGCCGTGACGATGGCCTCCTCCCAACTCCCGTGGCCTGTCACCTCGAAGCGCAGTTCCTTGAGGAGCGTGAGCAGTTGCTTCCGCATCGGTGCCTTGAGCAGTGCAGTGGGTGCCGCATGGGTGAGGCCGAGAGTTCGGCTGAAAACCTCCACGAGTTGGCTGGGCAGGAGTGCCCGCAATACCTGGCCGCAGGTGTTGCTGGACTCGGTATCCCGAAGCAGGCGCGCGTCCAGTTTTGGGAGATCCAGGGCCGGTTTCAGATCGAGGGTCACTTCAACCTTCTGCCCTGCGGCTAGGGCGTGAACAATCTTCCGACTCAGCCGGAGGACGATGGGGCCTCCCAGCCCTTTGGCCGTGAAGTCGGCTTCTCCGAATTCGCTGGAATGCTTCTTCCCATCGATCCAGAGGGTCAACTGAACATTCTTGAGATTCAGCCCCGTGGTGCTTTCATAAACGGGACGGGTCTCGATGCTGACCAGCGATGGTCGGAGGGCCGCGATCCGGTGCCCAGTGGTCTCGGCGAAGTGAAAGCCGTCACCCGTGGAACCGGTGGCGGGGTAAGACTTTCCTCCGGTGGCAACGATGGCGCACCGGGCTTCGATTTTCTCCGAGAGGCCAGAAGGCATGCGCGTGACGAGGAGGCCAGCGAAGGCACCCTCCTCGATCATCACGCTCTCAACCTTGGCATGGCGGGTGATGGTGACGCCTTGCGCCTTGGCCCAGGCGACCAAGGCTTCCGCCACATCCCAGGCTCGATCGCTGGCGGGAAACACTCGCTCACCGCGCTCCGTTTTCGTTTCGACGCCATGCTCCAAAAGTAGCGCGACCAGATCGTGGTTGAAGAAGGCCTGGAAGGCCTGTCGCAGGAACCGTGGCTCTGGGTGAATCTCTTTGAGGTGCTCTTCCAAGGGTTTCATGTTGGTGATATTCGCTCGGCCCTTGCCCGTGATGCGCAGCTTGCGGGCCGGTTTCTCCATTTTCTCCAGCAGCAGCACGCGGGCACCCAACATGGCGGCACGGCCCGCCGCCAGCAGCCCCGCTGGCCCCGCGCCGATCACCACCACATCCCAAGGGCTAGGTTTTGCACCCTCGCTCGACTTCATTGTCATCAACCCAACTCCCACTGCCTGCTTGGACATGCTGCTAGGGCGCTAGCAGGCCGTGCCGTTGAAAAAGGCTCACCACGGAGAGCATGGAGATGGACATGAATGAGCAACCAGAGTTTTGCTGCAAGTAAACTCCAGGGTCTGTGGGAGGCCAGCCTTGAACTTACGACGAACGAGGTAATACGTTCCCTTTTTCTCCGTGTCTCCGTGGTGAATAGCTTTGGCAGAGTCATCGAAGAACTATCTGCGGCGAGGGTTTTCACAGAGCACCAGTTCCATTCGGCACTGTGCACAGTCGAAGCGGCATTCCAGGCGGGTGGCGCCGTTTTCGATGAACAGTGGGCCTTGCGGCTCTTTTAGGCGCTGCCAGGGTTCGGGATTGGCGTGCACATGGCACCAGCCCAGCTCGTAGCGTAGGCAGTGGCGGGTGGTCATCACCACGCGGTTCTGAAGATTGGTTTGCAGTTCCGCAGCCGGTTCCATTACCTTTCCGCCTGCGCGCTCGTAGAAGGAACGGGCCGCCCGGTTGGAAATGTTCCAGGTGAAATCCAGGTCCAGCGTGGGTAACAACCGCAGCTGCGGGGCAGCCGGACGGCGCTTTTCCCTGGGTCGAGGGGTTCGGCGCAGGGCCTCCAGGGCGGCGGCGGCCTCTCGGCGTAAGGAGTTAAGGGCGCTGGCGGGCACGAAGCGTAATTCAGTGACGTGCAGTTCGGCCAGGGCGAAGGGCGTGTTGCCCAGCCGAGCCAGGGCATCGCGAATGGCCTGCTCGGCGGCAATTGCTTCCCGAGGCGCCGCGAAGTCGCCGGTGCCTTGGGCCTCTGCCATGAGCCCAGCGGGATCTTCCAGACGCAAGCGCACCGCGCCTTCCGGAAAATCAAGAAAGGCCTTCACGGGGATGCGGCGCTCCACCTTGGCGCCGCGCAAGGCCTTGAGCCAGTGGAGATCCATGTTTCGGTGCAACCGTGTGCCTGGACGGATGCGCGAAGGCTCCTGCACGAAGACCTGGCGGCCTTCTACGGCGTTGACCACCGTGCCCGTGACCTCCGATCCATCCACAAAGGCGAGGCCATCGCCCGGGTGCAGATCCGCGATTTCGTCCAGCACCACGCGATCGCCCTGGATGGAGCGCACCTGACCCATGTATTCCCCGAGATGCCCCGCCGCGTCGGGAGTGCCCATGGGCTGGCGTTCTCCCTCGATGCGGTAGGTGGAAAGCCCACGCTGGAAGGTGCGGCTTGGATCCGGCGTGAAGGCATGGCTGACCGCACCCAGCGAGGCTCTTCCGAGTTCTGGCCGCCGTTCCAAAAGCTCGTCCAGTCTGCGGCGCAGATGGCTGACCACGTTCTTCACGTAGTCCGCATCCTTGAGTCGCCCTTCGATCTTGAAGCTCATGATCCCGGCGTTGGCGAGGGCTTCCAGATGGCCGGAGAGATCCATGTCGCGGATGCTCAGAAGGTGCTTGTCTCGCACAATCACACGACCCGAGGCGTCCATCAGATTCCAAGGTGCGCGGCAGGGTTGGGCGCATTCACCGCGATTGCCGCTGCGATCGCAAATGGCCCCGCTCAGGTAGCAGTGCCCGCTTTCGCCCACGCAGAGCGCGCCATAGACGAAGGCTTCCAACTCCACATCCGCGGCCCCGTGGATGGCCTGGATCTCGCCGAGACTCAGTTCCCGGGCCAGGATGGCTCGACTGAAACCGGCGCTGGCCAGGAAGGCCACCTTGCCTGGGCTATCGCAAGCGGCTTGGGTGCTGGCGTGCAGGGGCAGGGGCGGGAGATCCAACTCCAGGTAGGCCATGTCCTGGATGATGAGCGCATCGACTCCGGCCTCGTACAGATCCCAGGCCTGCCGCCGGGCATCTTCTAACTCAGCATCGAAGAGCAGGGTGTTGAGGGTGGCGTACACCTTCGCATCCCAAAGCCGGGCTTCCTGGGTGAGTTGTTCAAAGTCCTCCAGCCCGTTCCCCGCCGCCTGCCGGGCACCAAAGCGAGCCCCGCCCATATACACCGCATCCGCCCCGCACCGCAGCGCGAGGATGCCTTGTTCCGCGTTTCGCGCGGGAGCGAGTAGTTCGAGACCCATGGAATTCAGAGTACCAGCGGATTCAAGGAAGCGGACCGTGGGTGATGGATCACTCGGGTGTGATTCGGCGCAGACACCCAGAAACGCCCATCACCGGCAGCCTTCGGCCATTCGTCATTTCTCTGGTGCGGAAGGCGTCTCAGCGAGAAATCTGGAGGGCCTTCACGTCCTGCAAGCCGCTCGCGTCGTCATCGATCACCTGCTGCTTGACGCGGGAGAAGTCGATCTGGCTAAGATCGAGCTTGCGGACCCGACGATTGAACATGGTGTGGTAGTAGTAAACGCGGTTCTTTAGATCGCAGGCGGAGGTGATCTGGGTCGATCCGGAAATATCCGTCGGCAGCTTATCGGGGGTGAGCACCGACCCCAGAGGGATATTGAAACTGTCGAGGATCCGGAAGGATTCAAAGACGGCCTCCTCTGCGCTGGCGAGGGGGCGCACAGATGCCGTCAGGGCCGTCGCACGCACGAAGCGGGATGTGGGCGAGAAATCCCCCGGCAGGCCGATCATGCCCGAGCCTGCGCCCAGCGGGCTCAAGGCAAGGCCATCCAGCGTCAGTGGCTTGGAAGGTGCCGGAGCCAGGTTTAGGTAATTGCGCAAATTGGTGAGGTGCCAATCGTAGGTTGGCGCATTGGTGATCACACCGAGCACGGCATCGTACACCTTGAGCTTGCCTCCCTCGACGATCTCCAGCACGATGCTGCGCCCCGAAGGGTCGGCGATCTTCCAATGGAAAGGCAGGGCTGCACCCCCAAAACGCTTGTCTTCCACGTTAACAATCCGGACGTCCGGCAGGTGCTGGAGAACCTCCTCCACCGTTTGAAACGAAGAGAGCATCCACTGCATGAAATCGCCCACGCTCAAGGCTTGCTTGGTCAGCTTCGGGTCATGTTGAGCGTAGGAGGCGTAGCCGGGCAGATAATACATGCCCACATACAATCCCTTTTCATTCAAACCGTCAGGGCCATAGTCCTGCCCATAGGCCGTCATGCTGACGAAGCCGAAGCGCCCTATCCACGCCTTGCCGTTGGCGCCCTCGGGCGTCAGTCCAATGAATTGCTTCCCATTCGGAAAGATCGCGATCCGGTAGTGTTCGGCATCACTTAGCGACCACTCCACCGTGCGAGCGGCGACCACCGAGCCATCCTTGGCTCGCAGGCTAATTCCTGTGCAGGACAGGGCTTCCCTGCCGACCAATTGCAAGGCCACTAGCAAAGCGACCGAAAACTTGTTCATTGGCGGGCTCCTTGGATGTTGGAGATCGATTTTTACTAAACGTAATTATTCGAATTTACCCTACTGGTTTTGGCCGCGCTTAAAAACGATCCAATTCCTTTGGGAACAAATCTTTTCAAATCGCACCCAGAAGATTCGACCGGGGAGTTGTTTTATCCGTTTCTTTACCTCAGCCTTGCCACCAGTCTCAGCAGTGCGGGTGCCACAGGCTTCTCGCACCATAACCCCTCGGCGTAATCCACCATGATCAGGCTGCCCCAATGCATGGCCCGGCCCACAATTCCGGCGCGGAAGGTGGGATGGGCGATGCGGGTCCAGGGCTGGCTTTCGCCCTTGCCGAATTGGCTGCCGAAGGCGTCGAAGGCGGCCATGCGCTGGTCCCATACTTCGCTCACATCCACCACGAGATCGGGGGCGGTGGGTGGGTTTACACCACCTACCCAGGCCACGGCCTTGGGGCGCCAGGGCTGACCTTCGCAGGGATAGTTCTTCAAACCCGCATAATAAGCGGCTTCGCGGCCCAGGCGATAAATACGGCGGTGATCGGGATGGTGATCTTCCGGGTGGGGCAGCACCAGTACCTCGGGCCGCATTTGACGCAGCACTTCCACGAGCTTGATGCGGTAGGTTTCCGATTCATCGAAGCGGGCATCGGGAAAATCCAGGATGATGCGCTCCACACTCAGGATTCGCGCGGCCTCGGTGGCTTCCTCACGGCGCGTTTCGGGCGTGCCGCGGGTGCCCAAATCGCCGCGGGTGGCATCGAGGATGGCGGCCTTCAGGCCGCGTTTCGCGCAGAGCGCCAACAACCCGCCCGCATGCACTTCGGCATCGTCGGGGTGGGCGCCCATCACCAGGAGATCGAGGCCAGTGGTCATAAAATTATTCTCCTACGAATACCGGGGGGCGTTTTTCCAGGAAGGACTGGATGCCTTCCTTGTAATCCTGGCTGTCGTAAACCTTGCGGCGCAGGCCCTGGATACGTTCGAACATGTTGGGTGGCAGGGGCGAGGCATTGCCCAGCAGGCGGAAGCTTTCCTTCATGGCGGCGATGGACAGGGGGCTGTTGCGGCTGATCTTTTCGGCCATGTCGGAGGTGAAGGCTTCCAACTCGTCGGAGGGCACCAAATGATTTAGGATGCCCACTTGCTTCGCGCGTTCAGCAGGGATGGGCTGGGCGCTGAAGAACATCTCCTTGGCGGTGTTGATGCCGAGAATGTTCATGAAGCGCAGCAGGCCGCTGGGGTTGTAGGGCACGCCAATCTTGGCGGGGGTCATGGTGAATTGGGCCTTGGGTGTGCCGATGAGGATATCGCAGGTGAGCGCCACGTCGCAGGCACCGCCCCATACGCTGCTGTCGATCATGGCGATCACCGGCATTGGCAGATGCTGGATCTCGCGCAGGATCCGCACCAGGGGATCGTCGTAACCGAGCGGATCACGGCCCGGCATGGGCAATTCGCGCACATCATGGCCCGCGCTCCATACCTTGGCGCCTTCGTGAGCGCGCAGCACGATGACGCGTGCCTTACGTTCGCGCATATCCTCGAAGGCGTCGAACATCTCGCTGATCATCTGGTCCGAAAGTGCATTGCGGTGTTCGGGGTGGTTCATGGTGATGGTGCCGACAAAGCCGTCGAGCTGGCTCAGGATCAAGGGCATACATCCTCCTTGGATTGCGGGGTGAGTGAGCGTTTTGGAAAACCCCAAGAGCAGGCGATAACGGGGATATTTAGTGGATGGAAGCCTCGACCATGACCTTAGGTTCCCCGCTTCCAAGTGCCAGCAGGAGGCGATCCAGCAAGGCCTCGTCTCGTAGCCAGAAGGCACCGGGGAGAACTCGCTCCTGCGGTTTGCCAAAGGGGAAAAGGCGCTGGCGAAGGCGTTCGGGATCTTCGCCCAAGACTTGGGCCACTTGATCACGGTGCAGCCTGCGGTCTAGTTTGAGCAGGCGATGGCGCGTGCGGGCCACCTCTTGTCGAAATCGATTTCCCACTCCAGCGCCCCAGATCGGATCCGGGTGTCCGTTCAACACCTGGCTGGGAAGGGGCATGGGATCCAAGAGGAAGGCTTCCCAATACCCCGTTCGGATGGCGTCGAGCTGAGAGAGGGCCAAATCAAGGCCCGGCGGCACCACGAAGGCACTGGTGCGCGGGACGATCAGTGGAGGTGTGAGGTCCACCTTCTCCCAAAGGGGTTCCGTTAGCCGCCAGTAGGCGCGTTCGGCCGGGCCGAGCACGGCGTGAGTGACCGGTAGCATGAGCGATTGCATGAGGGGCCGCAGGGCGGCGCCAGGGCTAAGCCAGTGGTCCGGCGGGCAGGGCATTCCAGATTCCAGGCGGCGGCGTAGGCCCGTGCGGGGATTGAGACTGAACCAGGCGGCCTGCTGACGGGGGTCTAGAGGGAACTCGATGCCTTCGGTTTCCAAAAAATCGGCTTGTTTTAGCAGGGCCGCTTCCAATGGCAACGTGCGCCAACGCTCGAGTTCGTTTTGGATCTCGGTTCGAAGAGTTCGCTCGGTGGGAGAGAAAAATTGCAGACCGCGCATTCGGAGTGGCATGCCAAGGGCCAGCACGTGATCCCGCAGCGTCGGGCGTTCCGGAGCGGGTAGCGGGCCCCACAAGCCTTCGGCTTCCTTCTGATGGGCCTCGGTCCAGGGCAGCCATCCGGTGGCAGTGCCAGGCGGGGCATCGAAGTGGAATCGATGCCGAAGCAGCCGATCTCCATCAAAAGCCACGGTGGAGGCCACTTCCAGGCGGTCGTGATCCTCATCGGCCATCCAGTAGATCGCCTTGCCACCCAACTTCTGGGCGAGAGCAAGGGCGGCCAGTGCCTTGACGACCGAAAGCGCGGGCGTCCAGCCCACACCAATCTGCTGGCCCGTGACCACCACGGGGTGAGGCGTTTCCATGGGCCAAGCCTAGCAGGTCATTCCGTTTCCATGGAATGAGGCGAACGAGGCTAGGAATCAGGAGCGCTTGATTTTAGTGCGGTTGTTCGGGAGTGAGGATCTTGCCAAGGCTTTTGGCCTCTGCCGCTGTCGATCAAATTCCCTTTTGTTTTGTCGGCGTCCATGGATCGCAGGAAAAGTCTTTCCAGGTGACCGGAAATCTTCGGCCATGGAAAAGGCGAACGTGGGAAAAAGCCCAGGAGCCAGGTTGGAGGGGATACAAGGGATGCAGGCTTCCGGAACGAAAGGAATGGCACTCGTACGGAACGGAGTTGGGCTGAATTAGGGATTCTGTTTTTATCCTGTTTATCCCCTCCACCCTGGCTCAACTTATTGCGGGTGGTCTTTTCCGAAACGGTACCCACAGAACACTGAGCTTGGGGCTTGTCGGTAATCGGGTGTGTGGCTTTAGATGAAAGCGAATTGAAACGAAGCATTAAGGAGATTCCTCGGTATCAGGGCAACTCCGCAGCATGTTCTTCTCGCGCTCGGGCAGCTCGCCAACGGCGGATGAGCCAAGTTGCGAGGCTGGAAAGCAGGAGCCAGGGCGAGAGCACAATCAGGACTTCGAGGACGAAGGCTAGGCTGGAAATCAGGCCGGAACGACCGTCTTTCAACGCGGTGACAAGGGGTTGCCAAAGGGCAGAGGCATTGAATTTGGGAGGTAGTGGGGGTTCGCTCACTTCGGCACGGAGGGTGGAATAGCTGATCTGGTTATCCATGGCGCGCTTCTGGGCCTCCATGCTTTCGAGTTCTTCCGTGACCTCGCTCAAGGCACGCTCGGCCTCGATGACATCCGAAAGCTTGCCTGTGCGGTTGGCGATGATCTCCCGCAGCCGCACCGCGGCGGTGCGCTTGTTGAGGCGCCGAGCCTCCAGATCCGCATAGGCGCGGGTCACGTCTTCCACACTCAGTTCCTCCTTCTTGACCACGCCCAGTGTCTTGAATTCCGCCAGGGCCGCATCAAAGCGATCGGCCGCAATGCGCAGGGTTAGCTCGGCCCGCTTGCACCCATCTTCTTTGTTGTTGATGCGCAGGTCGGCCAAATACCCGTAGCGCTGGGCCAAGTCACGGCAGGTCCTTTCGAAGCGCGGAAAATCCTTAACCTCCAGCCCCAGTTTGGCGGTGCGAATGAGCTTCTGAGGGAGAAGGGTCAGAGGATTGGCTGAAGGCGGAGGAGGAGGCGGTGGTGACGAGTCCAGTTGGTAATTCATCTGGACTTGGTTCTGTTCGAGGTCCATGCCAACCGTTGCTTTCGCAGAATGCATAGAAGCAGCCATGGTATTGCGATTAAAGGCTGTGGAACCTAGGGAAACAATAACTACGAGGATCAAACCCGTTCCGAGAAGAGCCCAGGTCTTTCGAGAGGAGGGCAAGGAAAAGCGCATGGCAGAACCTTCAGGGAAGGCCCATGGGCATGGGCTTTGGGAGATGCGTCACCCAGAGCCCAAGACCCAAAAGCGAAGTCGAAATGGAGAGGATCACAATCCAGCGAGGCAAGCGCATGGCGGCACCTAGGTTTATTTCAGCTTGAACAGGATGGTGAGTTTGAACTGTGCGGCAACAGCTTGACCGTTGAGTGTGGCGGGCTCAAAGCGCCACAGGCGGGCAATGCGCGTGGCTTCCTGTTCCAAGGAAACATGCGGCCCCGAGAGCGCCTTGACATCGGTGGGGATGCCGCGAGGATCCACCGCCATAAGGAGCACGACTTCGCCTTGAATCTTGGCCATCCGCGCCATGGGCGGGTAGACGGGGGCGACCTTGGAAAGAATGCGCATCTGACGAAAATCGAAATCGACGATCGAAGTCGTGGCGGGTCCGGCCACGTCGAAACCACGGGTCCGTTCCGATCCGGCCGGAACTCGATTCGGCGAATCGAAATCGCCCCCTTGGGCTGAATCGGTGAAGTGATTTTCCGTGGGAAGGGTGGTGGGGGTTGGGGGTACAACATTGCTGAGGGTGGGCGGCGTCCACGCGGGATCCCGCAGTGGAGCGTTTTTAAGGGTCAGTGTTGGAAAATGTGCTGGTGGAGGTGGTGGCACTGGACGCAGTTCCACAATGACGTTTGTTGGATCGGGCGGAACAACAAAGCCATCGACATTGGTTTTGATACCGACGTTAGTTCCGTTGCTCAAGCTTGGCGCCAAGGTCATGGCCAACCCGCAACCCGCGTAAATCAAGCAGGCGCCGAGGAAACTCAACCGCCGTTGTGCGGGCGGGGCCATGGCGAAGATGGCGTTGGGGGTGAGGGTCGGCGGAAGCGCTTCGAAAGGCCGAAGGCTACCCTGGGGCAGGGCGTGGGTGAACATGGAAACCTCCTGAAGGTGAAGGTCCGGGTTCATCGCGGCCCCTCCGGTGGATGGGTGCCGTCCGCGGGGTGGCCTGAAGCGCCAAAGCTCCGGGATCACCATGCGCCAGAGAGAATGCGGGGCTATCTTGGCTGTCCCGCTTTCGCTCCCGATGTCCCAAAGACCGTTTGCATAGGTATCGGTTCATGGGGAAAAGAGTCAATATGGCGCGCGAAAGATTACGTGGATGTGGCGTTGGCGAGGGTTTACCACCGCTTTGTCATGGGCAGAGCCCTGTGTCACGCCAACATTCGATGCAGCACATCGTAGCTACCCACGCGCCCGCCCAATTCCCGAATCAGGCGACCGCGCAGCAGTTCCGTTATGACCTTGGCGGCTTCGCTGCTGCTGGGGTCGGGTGCTTCTTCCGCGGGGGCTGTTCTCAAAATTCGCAAGTATTCGCGGGTTCCCGCGGGTAGGGCTTCGAAGGGATCCACCGGGGTGCACGTGGCGCAGCGCCAGCCGTGATCATCGGAGAGCATGACCAACGGGGCGGAATCGTTGCCGCAGTGGCCGCAGGTGCGGGGATGGGGCAGCAAGCCAAGGCAATGCAATAACCAATGCTCGGCATAGGCCAACACCGCCATGGCCATTTCGGGCTTGGCTTTCAGGGCACGCCCGCAG
>JAIFMW010000053.1 GCA_020048105.1 Deltaproteobacteria bacterium
AGCGATGCACAGCGAGAAATAGCGATGACAGCCAAGCATCGAGTAAAGAAGCCAGGCCAACCCTTTTCACTCAGATCCGTGAAGAACCAAAAAAATCAGTCTTCGCCCATCAGCACTTCGCGTGGCTTTCCGGCGCCGCGATCCTGGCCAATGATGCCTTCGGCTTCCATCTGATCGATGATACGAGCCGCGCGGCCATAGCCGATGTTGAGCTTGCGCTGTAGCAGGCTGGTGCTGGCTTTGCGCTCGCGCTTCACCACGGCCACGGCGCGATCGTAGATATCGTCGCTGGCGGGATTGGATTCACCGGGGCCTTGGGTTTCTTCGTCGGTTTCCATGGCGTTGAGCAGAGCCTTGTTGTACTCGGGCTTGCCGCGGGCCTTGAGCCAATCGACCAGGCGAATGGTTTCCTCCTCGGTGATCAGGGGCGCGTGAATGCGGTGGGGACGGGCATTGCCGGGGGCCAGGAAGAGCGCATCGCCCTTGCCCAACAGCTGTTCGCCGCCGCTGGAATCCAGGATGGTGCGGCTATCGATTTTGGTATTCACGCGGTAGCTGAGACGCGCGGGCAGGTTGGCCTTGATCACGCCGGTGACAATATCCACGCTCGGACGTTGGGTGGCCAGGATGAGGTGGATGCCCACGGCACGGGCCTTTTGGGCGATGCGGGCGATGCTGTCTTCCACTTCCGAGCGCGCCACCATCATGAGATCGGCCAATTCGTCGATGACCACCACGACGTAGGGCAACGGTTCCAAATAGGCAGGTCGATCGGGCCAGCGGGGGTTGGGCGTGCGATCGCTGAGATCCATGCTGCCGCCGCATTCCAGCAACTTGGTGTTGAAGCCTTCCAAATTGCGCACGCTGAGCAGCGCCAAGCGTCGGTAGCGATCCTCCATCTGGGCGACTACCCATTTGAGCACACGGCCGGCTTCCTTCATGTCGGTGACCACCGGTGCCCAGAGGTGCGGAATATCTTCGTAGATGCCGAGTTCCACCATTTTGGGATCAACCAGGATGAGCTTCACCTCGCTGGGCAGGGCACGCAGGAGCACCGAGCAAATCATGGCGTTGACGCCTACGCTCTTGCCGCTGCCGGTACTGCCGCCGATGAGCAGGTGGGGCATCTTGGCCAAATCAGCTACCACTGGGCGTCCGGCAATATCCTTGCCCAGGGCCAGGGCCAGAAGGCTGCGGGCGTCTTTGTGGGCGGGATCGCGGAAGGAGGGACTATCCACGATTTCGCGAAAGGCGATGATGTCGCGCGTGGGATTGGGCACTTCGATGCCCACCAGATTGCGGCCTGGGATGCGATCGATGCGCACCTTCTCGGCCTGGAGGCCCAGCGCCAGATCGTTTTCCATGCCGATGACCTTGGCCAAGGGCACGCCTGCATCGGGTTGGAATTCATACACGGTGACCACGGGGCCGGGCTGCATGCCCACCACCGTGCCTTTGACTTTGAATTCCGAGAGCTTTTGGCCGATCAAATACTGCGTGTCTTCGAGCACTTTGGGGTTGATGCGTGCGCCGACACCGGGGGGATCAAAAAGGCGTCGGGGCGGCAGTTCCAGGCGATCCGCAGGCGCGAAATGCGACGAATCCTCTTCGGTTTTTTTCAGGGGCTTGGAAAGGGTTTTGAACGCCAACGATGGTGTGGGGTCGGGCAGGGGATGCACGGGAGTGGGTTCGGTCAGGCCCAGGGGCTGCTGCTCGGCCACGCGACCATAGCGGTCTTGCATGACGACTGGTTTCACGAGCTGCGGTTTCGGTGGGGGTGGTGGCGGCAGATCACGCAGTAATTGCGGCGGCGGCAGTGGCGTGGTGGAGGGGCGAGGCACTTCCAGTAGATCGGAATTTTGGGAGGTCGGCAGGGCCACGGCCATCGAGGGGATGAAGGGGAGTTCTTCCGAGGGCGTATCCAGGCGCATGGACTGGATGATGGGCAACCCGATTTCGGGTGACAATTGGTTGTTGGCGCGGCGGAAAGAGGCGGTTTCTCGCTCGGCGCGTTCGAAGGCCTCTTGTTGTTCCTGTTCGATCTGGCGTTGTTCGGAAAGGTGCTTCAGGTCGGCTATATCGTTCGCATCCAGATCGGGAAGCGAAGCTACGCGAGAGCTTTTCCAGGCCAAAAAAGGGCGACTCAAAAAGGCCAAAACACCGCGAGCACCCTTGCTGGGCAGCGGCTTCAGGAAGGGCCAGGCATGGTTTCCCATCCATCGAGCGAGTAGGGCGCCCAAGGCCCGCGTGAGTGCCGGCGCTAGAACCAGAGAAGCCAACAAAATTAGCAGGGCGATGGCGATGGGCAGGCCCACTGGGCCCAGGGCGTGTCGGCTGGGTGGCCACAGGATTGAACCCAGCCAGCCACCCCAGCGCCACTGGCTGGCGGCGACGCCATCCGAGGCGCTCCAGGAACGCACACCGAAGGCACCCAGCAAGGTCCAGATAGAGAGTGCCAACACGGCCCAGGCCACGCGCCGAGGCCATTTGCGGCCGTCCTTGACGAAGATTTCCCAAAGAGCATAGGCCGGAATCAGCCAGGCACCCACCCCCGCGAGGGTTTCCAAGAACCCGGCCAGATGGGCCCCAAAGAGACCGCAGGGGTTGTGGATCGCGCCCCCCACAGCCCCCTGCGAGAACAAATGGGGATCGTTGGGATGGAAGAAGAGCAGCGACACCACGAGCAGCAGCGCGAAAAAACCCGCCACGATTTTCAGCAGCAGCCTGCTCATTCCTTTCATTGCACTTCCGGACATATCTAAAGTCTAACGTAGGTGTACGGTTCGCCGGTCGCGATCCCATGCGGGTTTGCCGCTGGAGCGCACATAGTCGCCGATTCGTACGAAGGTCCAACCATTCGCTAAGGCGCGATCGATAAAGGGCCCGAGCACACGCGCCGGGCGATCCTCGATGGGGCGCTCTGAGCCCAAGTGCATCAAGACGATGAGTCCCTCGCCATCTTGGCGCTCCATGCGGGAATGCAAGCGATCCAAAATGGCGTCGCCGGTGCGGTAGAGCTTGCGTTCCTTGCGCGTGGCCCAGTCCAGCGTATCGGCGCCCTCACTCCAGCCCACATGGCGGTAGCCCAGTTCCTCTGCCCATTTGCGGATTTCGGCGGTATGTTCGCCATATGGAGCCCGCCACAGCGGGTCCATGGGGCGGCCCAGCAGTGCGAAGAAGGCTTGATCTGCCACCAAGAGCTCGCTCTGGACGCGCTCTCGAGTCCACTTGGGGTCGCGCAGGCCGGTGGGAGCAAAATGGGGATGGTTTTGGGTATGGTTGCCGATTTCATGGCCATCCCCGGCGATGCGGCGGACGATATCGGGGAATTTCTTAATGAAGGCGCCCGTTAGGAAAAAGGTGGTGTGAATGCCTCGGGCCTTCAAAATGTCCAAGACATCTGCTGCGACCTCGGCATTGGATCCACCATCGAAGGTCAAACTGACCTGGCGCCCAGAACGCGGCCCTCGCAGGATATTCAGCCCTTCCCCCGCGCCCGGCCAGGTGCCGATTAGTCCTGGGCGTTTGATGACGGGCGGGGGTTCTGGCTTTTTGGGTTCGGGTTTCGGTGGAGCGGGTTGCTTTGGCTCGGTTTTTTTGGGCTCAGGCTTCGGCAGGGCGGGCGGTTTGGGTTCCGGTTTCTTGGGTTCGGGCATGGGCGGAGCGGGTCGCTTAGGCTCTGGCTTCTTGGGTGTGGGTTTGGGCGGAGTGGGTGGCTTGGGCTCCGGCTTCCTCGGTTCTGGCTTGGGTGGCGCGGGTGGCTTAGGCTCAGGTTTCTTGGGTTCTGGTTTGGGAGCTTTCGGAGGCTTCACCACGGGTGGAGGTGCCGTAACGAGCGGCTGGTCGAAGTTCCATCGAGCCAGTAATTCTCCAGCGCCGGTGCGCAATTCGGCCACCTCACCCGCAGGCGGACGGTACATTTCCCATCGCACGGGGCCGAAATCCACATGTCGTCGTTCGTTGAGGAAACGGCCCTTCAAGATCAGTTCGGTGGGCTGCTCAAGCTCGCCTTCCACCACCAGCAGTCCGCCCAGGGCATGCCAAGTCCAGGGGGCCAGGACGGGTTTGGGAGGGGGAGGTGTCGAAGTCGCTGGCTTTTCATCCCGTCGACAGGACAGGGTTCCAAGGGTAGCGAAGGCGAGGCAAAACGCTCCGATGAGTGGCCTAACCTTCACGAATCCCCCCGGCGGCAGGCCGCCCAGTAATTGGTTTTTTCCCGGATGCGCGTTTCGATCATGTGAAAGCCCTGGTCTTCCAGGTGCTGCAGAAGCCACTGGGCCAGGATCTCAGCGGTGGGATTGCGCCCTTCTAGCCAGGCCTGTTCATTGAGCAGGGTGTAGTCCACGTGGGACATCCAGGCATCCAGCGCATGACCAAAGTCTGATTCCTGCTGGGTTTCCTTGAGCTCCGCAGTGGCTTCCAATTCCCAGTTGTGGCCGTGGCGAGCCTCCACAAAACCAGGAAGGTCATGAAAATGATCGGCCACGAAGGGGCGGCGAAGACTCATATGAAAACGCGTCATGCCTTGAGTGTAGAGGGGCAGCGGGAAAATCGAGAATAGGCAAGATGCTTACAGCTCCATCCGCAGGGCTTCGAGAAAGCCCGTCAGCACCTGATGCCGAGATTCTGCGAGTCGGCGCCCGGCCTCGGTATTCATGGCCGTCGCCAGTTTCAGGAGCTTTTGCTCGAAATGATCCAGGCTGAAGCGCTTGTCGTCCAGGCTGCGCTGTTCGCCCCAGGGATCTTGCGCGTGCCACATGGCCGCGCCCATGGCACCGCCGGTGGCAAAGCACCGTGCCAACCCGATGGCGCCGATGGCTTCCAGACGGTCGGCATCTTGGAGCACGGCACCTTCCGGGGTGGTGGCTTTGGCACCGCTGGAGAAACCATGGGTGGCAATGGCGGCGGCAATGGCCTGGGCGTTTGGGGCGAGCTCGGGAATGGCTAGGCACCAGGCTCGGGCTTCCTCGGCGCCCAGGGCGCTGGTGCGCGGAGAATCAGGGTGGTTTTTGGGCAGGTACACCAAATCGTGCAACAGCGCGGCTGCCACACAGATCTCGCTGTTGGCATGTGCTGCTTCGGCCAGCCGGTGGGCATTGCGGGCCACGCGCAGGGCGTGGCTGAGATCGTGGGCGCCATCCCGGGCTTCGGCCTCAAATCGAGCACGTAGGCGAACCACCAAGGGGTCGGCCCAGGGAAAGGGAACAGGATGCTCAGCCATGCCTTCAGCGTAGCGGAGCCCTTGTTTTTGTGGATTATGCATAATAATATGCAATTATTCAAATCCTTGGGGTGCCTACCCTGAGGATGTCTCAGCACAATTTCGACACAGCGGCACCCCATTTATCGTTTGATGAAGCTATTCCTTCCGGAGCCCCCGATGCGGACCCTCAAGTGCATTCTTCTCACCCTGGTTGTCGCCGTGTCGGCCTGGGCGCAGCGAGCACCGAATCTGGACCCCGAGCAGGATGTGAAAGTGGCCTTCCAGAAAGGCGCCGTCGTGGTGGCGGTGCCTGAAGGGGCGCACCTGAAAAAGTCCTTCATGGAAGTCACCCTCAAGTCCAAACCCGGCTCCCTGAAGGTTGGCCCGATGCCCAAGACCACGGGCGTGGATGAACTGAACGATCCCGTGTGGCATGGCACCGTGCGCATTCCGGTCACGGGTGAGGGGCTCAGCGGAGAGGTTCAGTTAGAAGTCCAATACCAGCCGTGCACCGAAGGGGAAGGTGGCGTCTGCTATCCGCCAACGGTCCAGTTGCTGAAAGTGAAGGCGGCGGATATTCCAGCCATTCCAGCGGCAAAGGCCGCTGAAAGTGGAGAAGCGAAAGTGGAACTGAAGCCGGAAGCGGCCCCGGTTGTCGCCTCGATTACAACCCCGGCAGTTGTTGTTCCGAGCCCACTCGCGCCGCCTGAACGCCAGGGGCTTTTCCTCGC
>JAIFMW010000239.1 GCA_020048105.1 Deltaproteobacteria bacterium
AGCGATGAGGGGGGCCATGGCGAAGTTCTCGGCGTCGGGAATCTCAGGTGGCGCCAGTTGTTCCCAGTCGAAGCGATCACCGTTGGCTGTGCGCTGGGCTTTCCACGCCAACCAACGCTCTTTGCCAAAGCCATGTTCGCCGAGCAGCCAAACGCCGACGACTAACAGGAAAAGAAACGGGGTGAGGATCAGAGCCAAGATGGTTTTTCGCATGGGTTTCACCGGGGAGGGAACCTTGATGATAACGGGGCGCTGGCTCCCACCTTTTCGGAGCTGGGCTTTACGCATTCCGAGGCGCCTAGTAGACAGGGGGCGCTCGAAAAAAAATCTTTCGGAATAACCCTTAGCTACGCCTTTCGCAGCCTCAACGCATTAAGCACCACTGTGAGGGAACTCAATCCCATGGCAGCGCCGGCGAGCATGGGGCCACCGACCTTTTCCAAGAGCCCAAAGGCCGCCAGGGGGACCAGCAGTAGGTTGTAGCCAAAGGCCCACGCGAGGTTCTGGCGCACCACGGTGCGGGTGCGACGGGCCAGACGATGAGCGAGCAGGAGCGGTTCCAGGCCTTCTCGCAACAAGTTCAGGGGTGCGGCCACCTGGGCGGCTTCTAGGCCCGGTAAGGCAATGCCTGCGTCGGCTTGGGCCAGGGCTGGCCCATCGTTCACGCCATCGCCCACAAAGGCGACGATGGCACCGCCTTTCTGAAGTTCTTGGATGCGCTCGCGCTTCGCGGTGGGCGTGCAGCCGCCCTTGGCTTCGGTAAGGCCTAGCTCACGGGCCAGCCCTTCCACGACCTCTTCCCGGTCTCCACTCAGGAGGTGCAACTTGATGCCTTTGGCTCGCAGGGCTTGAATCACTCGAAGCCCTTCGGGACGCGGTTTGTCGGCCAGCATGAGCACACCTTGAAGGGCGTGATCATCCGCCAAGCCTACGACCGTGGCTCCGGCGGGGCCGGTTGGCGAGGCGAAGCCCAGCCAGCCGGGATGGCCGAGACGCAAACGCGTTCCGTGAATCCATCCTTCAACGCCGCCGCCGGGGTGGTCTTTGAACTTCTCGACGGCCGGGAGTTTCAGGTCCTTGGCAGCCAGCAGAATGCCTTTCGCGATGGGATGCTCGGAGTGTTGTTCCAGGGCGGCGGCCAGGCGCAGCACCTCGGAGGAAAGCCCGGTTTCCATGGGCAGCACCTCCACAACACTGGGGCAGCCGTAGGTGAGCGTTCCCGTTTTATCAAAAACAAGATCCGTGATGGCAGCGAGGCGTTCCATGGCCGCCGCATCTCGCACCAGCAGGCCATTGCGCGCCGCCGTGCCCAAGGACGCGGCCATGGCGACGGGCGTGGCCAAGCCCAGGGCGCAGGGGCAGGCGATGACCAGCACGGTAACCGCCGGGCGCCACGCGAGGGCAAAACTGCCGGTGTGGATCCACCAGCCCGCAAGGGTCAGGGCGGCCAGGATGAGGATGCCGGGCACGAAGACCGCCGAAATCCGGTCGGCCAATTCCTGCACCGGGGCGCGGCTGCCTTGGGCCTGTTCCACTTGCTTGCCGAGTTTGGCCAGCCAGGTATCGCGCCCGACGCCCTCCACTTGGATATCTAGGCTGCCACCGTGAACCACCGCACCCGCGATGACGGTATCGCCCGGGATCTTGGGAACAGGCATCGGTTCACCGGTGAGCAGGGCCTCTGCGACATCCGCTTGGCCTGCCACCACGCGGCCATCCACGGGAATGGCGCCGCCAGGCTTCACGCGCACGAGATCGCCGCGCGAAAGCAATTGCGTGAGCACGATTTCTTCGTCGCCCTTTTTGGAAAGGCGCAGAGCCACGGGAGGTGCTAATTCCAGAAGGGCTTCTAGGGCATTGGTGGCGCGATGCTTGGCCTTGGCTTCCAAATATTTGCCGACTAAGAGAAAGGCGACGAGTGCGGCCGCCGTTTCGAAGGGTGGATGCTCGGCTCCCCGCAGAGTCTCGGCCATGGCAAAGGTCCAGGAAATGCCCGCGCCCATGGCCACCAGCGTGTCCATGGTGGTTTCACCGTGCAGCAGTTGCTTGATGGCGTTTTCGAAAAAGCGCCGTCCCGTGGCAAAGACCACGAGGCCCGAAAGCAGCGCCTGGGCGATTTGCGGCACATGCAGATGCACGCCGGGGATCATGGGCACCATGAGTGGAACGGTGAAAACCCAGGCCGCAATCACGCGAAACAGGGCCAGCTTCGAGGCGGCTTCTTCTTCCAGGGCCAAGTCCAGGCTTTCCGGTTCCACCAAGCGATAGCCCCGATCCTTCAGGGCCTTGGCTAGAACCTCATCGGCCACGCCTTCGGACATGACGGTGGCTTCCTCCGTGGCTAGGTTCACTACGGCGCTGGAAACGCCTGGCACTGCCGTCAAAGCCTTCTCTACCCGGCGCACGCAGCTGGCGCAGGTCATGCCCTCGATCCGGAAGGATTTCACGGCCATGGGGTCAGGCCTGCTGGGCCGAATAGCCTTCGGCTTCCACTGCGGCTAGCAGCGCCTGGGTATCGGCCTGGCCTTGGATCGTGGCTTCCTTGGCCTGGAGATCCACCTCCGCACTCAAAACGCCGGGCACATCCAACAGGGCTTTTTTAACATGCATGGCGCAATGGCCACAGGTCATTCCATCGATTTTGAGCTTGAGCATGACGACCTTTCAGGTTCATCCAAGAGAGAGCTTAGTTTGGGGTTTGAGGTAGGGGCGTCAAAGGGAAACCTTTGCCGCAAGGGGTGGTACCTTGTGCGGATGGAATCGCCACTGCCATCCCCCAGCCCTAGCGTTTTCCCCGATGATTTCGGCAAAGAAACACGCAAACGAAAGCGATGGGCGCTGCTGATTCCGGCCTGCGCGGCGATTCTGTTGGGTAGCACCACGGCTTGTCTGGTGACTCAACCCATGCCCACCTTGAAACCAGGCACGGGCCCGTGTTCCATCGATTCAGCTCGATTGGAGCGCCATGTGCGCTTCCTCTCGGAGAGTTGTGTACCCAGGGATTGGCAGAGCCCCGAAGGTCTTGGGAAGGCTGCCGACTACATTGCCGAATCGCTGCAAGAGGCTGGCGGCCGGGTTACAGAACAGGTCTTCGAAGTGCGCGGGAAATCCTTCAAGAACGTCATCGCTTCCTTCGGACCCGAATCGGGCCCGCGCGTTGTTGTCGGGGCCCACTACGACACTTGCGAAGCCCTACCGGGCGCCGACGATAACGCCAGCGGAGTGGCGGGTTTGCTGGAATTAGCCCAGATGTTCAAAACCCAACGGCTCGGGCTGCGGGTGGACTTGGTGGCGTACACGCTTGAAGAACCGCCTTTCTTTCGCACCAAGCAGATGGGCAGTGCGCGTCATGCCCAGTCCTTGAAATCCGAAGGCACGGTCGTGAAAGCGATGATCGCCTTGGAGATGATCGGCCGATTTTCAGATGAGCCCGGAAGTCAGAGATATCCCTCGGCTTTAATCTCGCCGCTGTATCCCGATCGAGGCAATTTCGTCGCCGTGATTGGTCGCTTGGGCGATATCGAGCTGGTGCGTAGCGTAAAGGGCGCCATGATTCGCGCGACGCCATTGCCCGTCATTTCCATGAATGGACCGCGCTGGATTCCTGGTTTGGATTTCTCGGATCATCATCCCTATTGGGATGTGGGCTATTCCGCGGTGATGGTTACGGATACGGCCTTCTATCGAAACGGCGACTACCATACGGCTCAGGACACGGCTGATCGCCTGGATTATTCCCGTATGGCGCAGGTGGTACAGGGCGTTCACGCGGCGGTGATGGCATTGACGAAGTAAGGAGATTCCCATGAAGCATGATCTTTCTGAACTCGTTTGCCGATTGGAAACGGCTCAGGCGCTGCAAAGTCGATCCTTTCTTCTGGCGGCCCAGCGCCAACATCCGGAAGGTTCGGCACGCGCCATGCGGGGTCGCTGGGGCTTTGCTCAGTATTTCTCGGAAGGACATTTCCTTAATCAGGCCTTGGCGTTGGGAATGCACGGGCCATTAAGCGCGCGCCAGCTGACTCAGATCGAAAAGCAACTGAGTCGTGGTGGGCATCCGGTGGTGCTCGAACTGGCACCCACGGCGGATCCAGCACTCGCCAGCTTGCTGGCCGAACGGGGCTATCGGATCCAGGCTTTTCAGCAAGTGTTGGCAAGGTCGTTGACCACCCGAAATGATTTCGGGTTGCCGGATTGGGATTCCCAAATCGCGATTCGGTGTCTTGAGGCCGACGAAATGGATCTTTGGTGTCAGGTCGTGCAGGCTGGTTTCCAGGATTCGGATGAACTGGAATCGGCCGAAGACACGGCCTCGGGCTTCAGCGCTCAAGCCGAGGGCAATCGATTTTTCCTAGCCACAGTGGGTGGCCAGCCTGCGGGAGCCGCTGTGTTGGGGTGTTTTGCTCGGGTGGCGGTGTTTTCGGGCACCAGTGTGTTGCCGAAGTTTCGCGGGTTAGGTGTGCAGCGGGCGCTCTTGAAAGCCCGGCTCGAAGTTGCGCGAAAAGATCGTTGCCGCTGGGCCTGTTCGGCCGTGCTGCCTGGCACAGTCTCCCAAGCGAACTTGGAGCAGTGTGGCTTTCGCGTGGCTTATCCGAAACTCGAAATGGCACTGGGCTAAAAACAGGTCTCGCGAATTTTCAGAGACCGTAGGTGGAGGCCTGGCTTGGCGTCTTGGCGTTTCATCTTTTCTGATGGAACGGAACCTCAGAACTTGGGAAAACCACTAGTCTATTTTTCGATGGGGATTCGGAACACTAGATTCAGGCCCACGTTGATGACGGCGGAAGGCCAAGGGTCGGTGGGACCGCTCTTCAAGCTCACGCGGTCTGCATTAAGCTCCACCCCGAAATAGCGGGTCGCTTGAAAGCCAGCGGCTGCGCGAAGAAACGGGCGACTCGATTGATCCACTACGCGGAAATCCCCAGGATCAAAACGGCCTTGGTTCGTAGCTCCATCCCAGATCCAGGCCTCCTGGCGAACCATGAACGTACTGGACATGCTTCCTACTCCTAAACCCATCGAGCCATACAGGCGCATGTTTCCCCGTTGCCAGGGCGAATACACCACATCGAGGTAGGCCTGCTTCCAGGTGTAATTGCTAGCGGGAATACGCAGAGTGGCCAATCCGGTTCGAAGGCCAAAGCCTTTGGCCAGGGGCCACTCGCCACCCACCTCGATCCGAACGGGGAGATCCGACTCGGAAGGAATGACAATGGCATCGAAGCCTTTCTGTTCGTTGGGAACCTTCCAGTCTGTGCCGCCCTGCTCAAGACCTTGGGGGCCGATCCTGAGGTAGAGACCTGGGTTCTGAGCCACGGCGGGCGCGCATAACGTGGCAATGGCCACGAGTCCGCACTGGGTGAGGTGGTGATACATTTTCCTCCCGAAATAAAGGTGGATCTAGGCTGTTGGCGATAGAGCCATCGTATCGAGACCTCACCGATGGGTTCTGCTTTTTTGCGCACGAGCGTTGGGAAGATGAGCAAGGTTGAAGTGTGCCGTCGCGAAAAAAAGTTCTTCACGGATCTGAGTGTGAAGGGTTGGCCTTGCTGCTCTACCCGATGCTTGGCTTTCATCGCTATTTATGGCTGCGCATCGCTGGTTGCAGTCTTTTCCTGTTGCTTGCTGGAATGCCATAACCCGTTGTCATTGGCTTTTACGGAATATCTCTCCCTACAAATCCAGGCACAGATTTCGTCGTTGGGCAGCCGTTGAGCTTCGTTTGCCTGCGTCTCACCCCAAAGTTGCAAGGTCGAAAATTCACGCGGAGGCGCGGGGGACGCGGAGGATATTAAGGGTAGGGCTCTTGAATTTTTTGGTTCTTCGCGGATTTCCGGGGGAAACCCATCATGGGCTGGGTTCATGCTGTTTTCCTGTCTTGAGCGAAAACCCAAAAATGAAC
>JAIFMW010000209.1 GCA_020048105.1 Deltaproteobacteria bacterium
AGTTGCTGGAGGTAAATCAGGAGTTCGCTCATGCCCCAGGCCTGGATCTGATCATCGCTGGGCCGCTGTCCGGTTTTCCAACCCTGGGCCAGTGCCGTAATGGCTTCGAGGATGGGTGAAACGAAGCGAGGCGCATCGGCGGGAATGCCGGGTTCGTGCAGCCAGGCCTTGGCGTTCACGCGCTCCAGCAGGCCAGGGAATTGCGCTTCCACGAAGGCGCAAAACTGTTCGGTGGTGATGCTCTGGAAGCGGAAGCGCTTCATGTAGGCCTTTAGGAAATCCGCGAAGGCCGGTTCGCCTACGGCACGTTCCATCGCAACCACCAAGCGGGCGCCCTTCTCGTAAGGAATGCTGCTGAAGGCATCATCGGGATCGATGCCTTCCAGATGGGTGCGCAGTTTGGTCAGTTCCGGTTGGTCGGCAAAGCGCGCAAGGCTGTCGTCCAGGGCCTTTTGGCCCAGGGCCCAGCCCATGGTTTCCGCGTCATTTCCATGGAGCACGCGCAGGATGCGGCGCTCGGCCCAAACGGTGAAGCCTTCGTTCAACCAGAAATGCTCAGCGGTGGCGTTGGTTACCAGATTGCCCGTCCAACTGTGGGCCAATTCATGGGCTACTACGTCCACCAGGCTGCGGTCGCCTGCCAGCAGCGTGGGTGTCAGGAAGGTCATGCGGGGGTTTTCCATGCCGCCGTAGGGGAAGGATGGGGGCAGCACCAGCATGTCGTAGCGATCCCAATCGTAGGGACCGAAGAGCCCTTCGGCTTTGCCTACGAAGGCTTCGGTTTCGGCGAATTCCCAGGCGGCCTTCTCGATGGTGGCGGGTTCGGCCCATACGCGCACGCGGGGCGAGACATCGCGGCCTTCCAGTTCGCCCACGGCGAGGGCCAGCAAATAGCTGGGGATGGGCTGAGGCATCTTGAAACTGAAGGTACGCCAACCGGGAGCGGCAGGTTCATCGCCATTCGGACCGGCACTCATGACGGCCGTGAGGCCTTCGGGAACCGTAATTTTTGCATCGTAGCTCACTCGCGCCACGGCGCAATCCTGGCAGGGCACAAGGGTGCGGGCATGGATGGCCTGGCACTGACTGAATAGGAAGGGTTGTTTGCCGCCGGCCGTTTGCTGCGGTTCGAGCCATTGGAGCCCCAGCGCCTCCGGGCTGGTTTCATAGGCGATGGTGATGCCCATGGTGCCAGCCGGGAGTTGCAGACGCAGGCGGCGCCCCAGGATGGGTTCCTCCTCGCCCAATTCAAAGGGCAAGGTTGCCGCGGTGGCCGTGATGTAGACCCGGTGGATGGCCAGCCCCTTGGTATCAAGATCGAGCGTGCCTTCCACTCCCGTGCCCGGAAAGACCAGCGTGGCTTCGCCTTGCAACACCTTGCGGTCGAAGTCGGCGCGCAGCCCAAGATGCCAGCTCTGGGTGCGAGGCTGGGCATCATCAAAATAGGAATGGGGGTCGATGCGAGTCATGAGTAAGCCTCTCGAACGCGGCTCGAAGCTGCGGAATGGTTTAGGGGAGCTGCCAAAGTGCCGTGAAATGGGACTCGGCCTATTATCCTCACGGGGATGTGGGGATGGGGGTCACATTTCCGGGCGCTATCATGGACCTCCATGCATTTACTTACCCGAACCCTACCCTTTCTTCTGGGCGCCCTGACGCTGCTCTCGGCGCCATCCAAGTTCCGAGACCGACCCGATGTACAGGCCTTCATCAAAGCCATGGCCAATAAGCATCGCTTTGAACCCAAGGCGCTGGAGTCGCTCCTGGGGGATATCCAGCTCCAGGAAGAGGTCCTCGCCCTAGTGAAGCCATCTCCCACGCCTTCCGTGAAGAATTGGCGTCTCTACCGTGCGCGCTGTGTCGAGCCTCTGCGCATTCGCAATGGGGTGGAATTCTGGCGCAGCAATGCGGCTGCCCTGGCCAAGGCCGAAAAGGAATTTGGCGTGCCCGCCGAAATCATCGTGGCCATTCTTGGAGTGGAAACCCACTACGGGCGCTCGATGGGCCGTTTTCCCGTGCTTCCGACCCTCGCTACTCTCGCCTTTGATTTTCCCGAATCGCCCACGAAGGCACGTCGCAGCGCCCTGTTTCTTCGCGAGCTGGAGGAATATCTGCTCCTGTGCCGGGAGACGAATCAGGATCCCACCACCTTTTTGGGTTCCTATGCGGGCGCCATCGGTATTCCTCAATTCCTGCCCAGCAGCATTCGGGCCCAGGCCCTGGATTTCGACGGAGACGGCCGGGTGGATCTTCGCGCCAGTGCGGGGGATGCCATTGGCAGTGTGGCGCGTTTCCTGGTGGCCCACGGTTGGGAAAAAGGTCGGGCCACACTCTGGCCCCTCTCGCGCGATCGGGGCACCCTCAAGGCCATCAGGGCGAAGGCCGACGGGGCCGCAGAACCCAAGTGGCGCATGGGCGAACTCCTGGATGCGGGCATTCATCCCGTGACCGGCATTCCGACTAAAGTTTTTCGAAAAAAGGAGGCTGACACGCGCGTGGTGATCGTCGATCTCCCCACCCCGAATCGCCCGACCGAATACCACCTTGGCCTCAAGAACTTCTACGTCATCACGCGCTACAACCGCAGCTTCTTCTACGCCATGTCGGTGGTGGATTTGGGCAGCGCCCTGAAGCGGGCCAAGGCTCGTCGTTGATGGGTCACAAAAGCAAGAAGGCCGGGTCGCCCCGGCCTTCTTGCTTTTCGTAATCGCAATTCAGTCTATTCTTCCTCGGCCAAGCCCTTGACCTTCTTGACCTTCAGGATCTCGCCTCGCTCCTTGGCGATGCGGTCGTACCAGTCCTGGGGATATTTGGGATGGGTCACTTCGCCCTTGGCATCCTTGGGATTGCCATCGAGGTACTTCCAGATGAGGGTTTCGCCCAGTTTCTTCCAGCGGGCCATGGTGAGTTCGGTCTGCTTGGCGCTGTACTGGGTCAGGTAGTCCTTGGCGAGGCCTGGGGATTGCTCGAAGAGCTTCTTGGCGGCGCTATCCACTTCGTCCTGCTGCGCCAGGAAGGTCCCTTCCAGTTCGCGCTGAACTTTTAGGACGTCCACGCTCATGTCGCTCCAGCGACTGTAGGTGTAGTTGCTCACAAAGTTGAAGGTCCAGAAGGCGCTGTCCCAGCTGAATTCGCCGAAATTGCCCGTGCCTACGGCGAAGGCCTTGGGGGCTTCCTTGATGCCGCAATACATCGGCACGTACACGGTGCAGAAGGTGTCATCCACGCCGAACCACAGCACGCCGCCGATGGCATTGGGCAGCCAGGAGCGACCCTGGGCCACGAAGGAGAAGCCGGTCTGCTGGGTGCTGATGGCGCGCTCGTGAATGTAGCTCTCGTCGCCCACCTTGAAGCCCATGGGCCGCCAGCGATAGGGAGCCTTGTAGGGGCCCGCGCCCACATCCTGGGTCATATCGAAATCGGTGCCGGTGAAATGATCGCGCATGAGCTCCATGACATCGTGCGCATCGAGCTTCTGGTCGGGTTTCACGAACAGTGGCATGGGCTTGGCGCCCGGCACGGCCTTGACGAAATCCATGCTGATTTTTTGTGAAGGGCAGGCCCGGTTGAACACGCTCCAGACGCGACCTTCACAGCCACGCAGGCTGCCGAAAGATACGGGACAATAGGCATCGACGAAGCTGAAGTTCTTGTCTTCGCCCTTAAAGAACCCCTTTTCCCGGGCGAAGGAAATCAGATCCTTGCTGTAGAAGGCATTCTTGGGGTCGTTGAGCGGAAACTGGCGGATGCGGGCTTGGTTGGCGTGGGCGCTGATCATGCCATCGGGGACCTTATAGGCAACCCACACGGCGCCCTTTTGGCCCTTACCCTTGCCGATGATCTCGAAAATCCAGGCCTCGTTGGGATCGGCGATGCTGAAACTCTCGCCGGTGCTGGCATAGCCGTATTCATCCACGATCTTGGTCATAACCTCGATGGCTTCGCGAGCGGTCTTGGCGCGTTCCAAGGCGATATACATCAGGCTGCCATAGTCCACCGTTCCGCTAGGGCCTTCGAGCTCTTTACGACCCGTGAAGGTGGTTTCACCGATCATCACCTGGTGCTCGTTCATGTTGCCGACACGCGTATAGGTGACCGGGGCTTCCTTGATCTTGCCCAGATATTTGCCCGTATCCCACTCGACCACATCGCGCAGCTCGGTGGGCAGATGACGGCCCCCGGCCTTGAAATACAACTCGCCATACAGCGTGTGGCTATCGGCGGCGTAGGTGATAAAGGTCGAGCCATCCTTGCTGGCGCCCTTGGTGACTAGGATGTTGGTACAGGCCTCAACCTGTGGGCTTGCGGCCGCTGCGATCAAGACCGCGACGGTGGTGAGATTGCGGAGCAGATGCTTCATGCGGCGGATCCTTTCAGGGAAAGCCCGATTGAACATCGCATTGCGATGATGGTCCATTCTACGGGGGGTTGTGTCCGGCTGTCACGGAGGGCTCGGAAGGTTTTGGGAGTTTCGATTCACGATGCGGTGAGCTTCAGCTCGCTGCCCTCGCTATCAATCCTCCTGATACGCGCCAACCCGTTCAGAAAAACGCGAGGCAAAATCCCGCTTTTGCTCTTATCCGGGTCGATCCGTGCTCATCCGTGGATTTATGTTTTTAAAAATGTTTACCAATCCTATCTTCGCGTAACGCTTGGCCAAGCGCTCAATGGCTAGGTCGGAGACCTGTTCTGGTTTCAGACACGAATTTCCTGCGATCCCGATGCACTTCCTCCATACAAGCTCGAGGGTGAATCGCAGAACGGGCCTCCTTCAGAACCAGGGAACCCAGGAATCGGCCCAAAGCCTGATTGCCGCTTGATCCAGCTACTTGCGTACCGTAGGGGAGAGACGAACGGTTTCCCGGTTATTCCGTTCGTTGGTTTCCGGTAGTTGGTCTTCGGCATCGACCCGCACGATGATTGTTGTCGCTTCGGTCACGGCTTCCTGCACCACGTATTTCAGGGATTTCCCTGGGTGCCTTAGTTTCTGTTCCGGGTCGAACTCCGAGAGGGGAATCTTGAACTCCTTGGCCTGCAGTCTGATGTTGAGAATGACTGGCCGTTCACGCTCGAGATGCCACTTCCCTGCAAGGATCGACCCTTCACCTTCATTGGCGATCTCGATGACCGGATGATTGGATCGATCCAAGCTGATGCTTTTGATTAGCAAATCGGGCTTTTTCTGCTGCTGTTCTTCCACATCTTTATCGAGCTCCCAGCGTGTGCCTGGGTAAGCGATCAGGATCTCTCCGCGGAAGGAACGGTCGTCGGAGAGATTGGACAGCATGACGATGTATTTTCCCTTGCTGAGGTCCAATTCGACCTGATCCACGCCGCGCTGAAGTGCATTGCCCTTCGTGCCTTGAGCCGCAAGGAATTGCTCCTCAAGCACCCATTTCCTTTCGATGGTCGGATGCTTAACATTACTGCTTCCGCTTCCGATCCCTCGCGCATCCAGAAGCCAGACGCGAATCGGCTTTCCCTTCACATCCTTGAGTGCATTGCCCCACCCGTCGACATACACCCGGATCTTGCCAGGTTCTGTCAGAACGATCGGGAATTCCAACGAGTAAGGGTTCTTTCCCTCGGCTCGTTCCAACTGGAAGGCGCGATGTTTCAGCGCCTGGCCTTCCGCCGCAGGAGCTGTTGTCTGGACTCCCAGCAGCAGCAAGATGGTAACGAGATGGCTGGCTCCAAAGATCATGGTGGTATCTCCTGGCCGAGAGGGTTGAGGAAAAGGGTAACCCCAAAGCGTTTCAAGGAGGAGCGGTCGAATTCACTTATTGGATCGTTATCAAAAATCTTCGAGCAGCTCCTTTAGGAGATTGAATCCGGGTTGCCCTGTTTGCTCCGATTCTTGTTTGCTCGGGTGCGGTTCACCGCATTTAG
>JAIFMW010000013.1 GCA_020048105.1 Deltaproteobacteria bacterium
ATCACCAAGGGTCATCACGCTATTCGCTGGAGCGATGGCAATGCCTAGGTTCAGGCCACCGACATCGGCACCATTTTTTTTCTGACCACTGCAGCCGGAAACCAGGAGCAGCGAGGCAGCAACGAGCGTGGCACTGAGAATTGTTTGAATGCGCATGGGTGTCTCCTCGGGTCGCTTTAGAAAGTCCAGGCCAGGCCAATTTGGCCCAAATGAACACGCTCACCTTCCCAGCCATAGCCACTGCTGAGCACGCGTGCTTCGGCGCTAAGGCGCGGGGTGATGCGATAGGCGACCAGCAGACTGATGCCGACCTTGGTCCAGGATGGCGTGGAGCTTTCCACCAGTGTTCCAGTGCTGGCCCCGCTATTCGTGCCGACAGTTAGCTCTAAGGTGCTGGTGTTATTCACAGACCAACGCACGAGGTGCAACCCTGCACCCAGCGTCACCCGCGATTCACGCGGAAAGGGTTGAAGAAGGTATTCCGCCCCAAGCGACCACCCCCGCACCTTGGTATCCAGGCTGCGCAACCAAGGGTTGCCGTCGCTGGTGCCCCGGGACTGCAGATTGGTCGACTGGAAGAACATGCCATCCACCCGGGCCCGCAGCGTATGCCCTTTCATAACGGTGTAGTCCATGTGCCCACCCAAACTAAAGCAGGGCCCACTGTTGGCGGTGTCTTTCAAATCGCCCGTGGAAAGCCCCAGGGAACCCTGGACTCCCCATTGAATGGGCCGACTCTGGGCCATGGCGGGCAGGGAGATCACCCCCACAAGCAGAGTGGCGATGAGGAGATCGGGGCTACGCATGGGTCCTCCAAAAAATAACCAACCTCTACTGCTGAAAATCGCGACATTTTTGGATAAAAAAAACGCACAACCCCGGCCCATTTGGACCTTGTAGGTTGCGCCTTCGACTTGCAGCCCAGGTGACTGCCCATCAAGGCATTCCGTTCAAAAAACGGAATCGAGACTCGGGTGGTATCGACCAGGGATTCGCTGGACTTGAATTTATTTTTCCTGAGCCAACAGGCAGGAATTGCCGATAAATCCCCAAACAAATTCATACCATTTTTCAATCATTGCCGATATTTACCAGGAGGGAATTGTTAAAGAAACAACTCGTCGAACAAGAGGTAGAAGGCCCCTTGGGCGACTATACCAGATGTCCCGTGGTGCTGCTTGGCGTGATCCTCCCCAAGATCTTACGGGTAAGGGGATTCCCAAAATTTGCAAAAGTGATGAGAACCACGAAACACGCAAGGGAACTGGGCTGGCAACGACCCATCGGTGTCCATCAGTATTCATCGGTGGCAAATTGTTTTACTTGCATTGAACCAAGGTTAGTTCAGCCAATGAAAAAGATTTTTTGGCCACCGATGCATACCGATAAACATCGATAAAACGGATCAAATCGATTTCCCCCTAATCGCCGGAACTTCCCAGTACGTGATGGCGCGCCACAGCCATTCCATGGGTCCGAAGCGGAACGATCTCAGCCATAGATGGGAAAGAGCGATCTGAAAGGCAAAGACCACCACCACGAACAGCACTTGATGGGCGCGGCCCATGCCCCAATGTCCAAGGCCATAGCCAAAGAAAACTAGGGAGCAAAGCAACGACTGAAATAGGTAGTTGGTCAGCGCCATGCGACCCGCCGGAGCCAGGATTCGCACCTTGGAAAACACCGTGTCGCTGTGGAGCATGAGGATGATTACGCTCACGTAGCCAAGGCTGGCGGGCAGATTGCCGAGCATCATCAGGCCCGAGGCAAATTGATAGGCACCGTTGGATTGGCCCGCCACCGAGGAGCTACAAAACAAAGCGCCGATCAGTCCCAGGCCAACTCCCACCGGTGTGCCAATCCACGCCAACTTCAGGAAGAGGCGGCGATGCCCCTCGATATCCTCGAGCACGCCTGCCCGCACAAACCAGGTGCCCAGCAGGAACATGCCCACCACGATGATGGCGAACCCGATGTCATCCCGCGCATGGGTGACGAAGTGGTGGGCCCGATACCGCAAGGCCTGGCGGAAGGTGCCACGGAAATGGGATAGAAGTTCACCCCAGACTTCTTCTTGTCGCCGTTCCATGGTCGAGGTTCGATTGGAAGCCTGGGAAGCGCTCCTGGCTTGGCCCCGTGCAGACGGTTGAACCCCGGGATTGGCCTGGGCCGTTGGCGCTGCAGTCACCGGTTTTGAAGTTCGGAAATACTGGAGCGCTCCGAAGGTGGTCATCAGCAGAAAGGGCAGCAGATACATGAACACGCCTAAGCGGCGGAGCCGGGAATAATCCTGCTGATGGCCTCGGGCCAAAAGCACGCCGGTGACTAAAGCCACGATACTTATGACCGACATCGAGGTCTTGCCTTCCATGGGCACCTTGGGCATCACCCAGAGCGCCACGGTAATCAGAGTCAGCAGAATTCCCAACGCCAAAACCACCACCGAAAAAGCGGGTAACTGGAGCTTGAACACGGTGATGCGTTTCTCCGTTCGGAGCCACAGCGCCGCGAGCGAGATTGTGAAGAGACCGCCAGCGATTCCAAAAAGGGCATTAAATTTGGTAAGGCTCCCCACCACCACGAGGGTTGCTATGGCAATCAGTAGGTATTTCCAATGGCCGTAGAGCAAGATGAGCAGCGCCACCGCGCCCATGGCATAGGAAAACAAGATATCGCCACCCCACAACAGAATGTGATGGGCGGCGCCGAAGATCGCCAACGCTGCGATGCGGCGCAGATAAGGGCGTAGGAAGTTGCGCCCGGCCCGTTCGGCCCGTGTGAGCATCACGGCAAAACCCATCCCAAAGAGCAGGGAGAAGATGGTCCAGAATTTTCCCGCAACCAAAACATAGATGAGCCAACCGGCCACCCTGTCCACACCCACGGCGCCTAGGGGCAACCCTTGACTCATTTCCGCTAGGGGGCGGTTGAACCACTCGATGTTCATGAGGAAGATGCCCAGCAGCGCAAACCCACGCACCACATCCAAGGCCTGGATGCGCTCACCGGGTGCCACGGGCAGTCCGGCCGAAGCCGATGACTTGCTTTCCATTTGTGTTCCTTTGCAGGCACTACGGGCGCACACGAAATCGGTTGAGTGGCGTCACCGATGCGTTCGCTTACTCTGTCCCCCCAGCAGCCTTGGAAGGTGCAGCCACCACGGGGCGAGCCCAAACACCCACGACAGATGCCCCCGCCTTATTGGTAACGCTCACGGCGAGAGAGAGTGCGCCGATCTTGTCCGCGGTAAAGGTCACCGCCGGGGTGGCAGCACCGCCCGTGATGGCGCCGCCGGTGATCGTCCAGGCATAGGTGCAACCCGCCTGACTCGGTACGGAAGCCTTCAATTCCTGTGCACCGACGATCAGGTTGGCACCTTCCAAAATCCCACTAGAGATCGTGGCCACGGGCGCGACCTCGGTTTTTTTGTTCACCTTATCCAGATCCAGCATCCACATGCCCCGACCATGGGTGGCAATAACCATCACGTTATCCCGGGGGTGCACGATCAGATCGTGAACGTAGGTGTTGGGCAGGCTGTTGCCAAGGGTGGTCCAGGTCTTGCCCGTGTCCTTGGAAACGTAGACTCCACTGTCGGTGCCGACATAGAGCAACTTCGAATCCTTCGGATCCTCGCGAAGGACGTTCACGGGGCCTCCGGGAATACCCGAGCTAATGTTCTGCCACGTCTTGCCATAATCCGCAGAACGCCAAACGTAAGCGGTGAAATCATCATCGCGCTTGCCGTTCTGGGTCATGTAGACCGTGCCCAAATCAAAGGATGAGGCTACGAGCCGGGAGATGTATTTCCCCGGCGCCGCACCCTTCACGATCTCGGTCCATGTCTTGCCGCCATCGCGCGTTACGTGGGCGCGGCCATCGTCGGTGCCTGCGTAAATTAAGCCGAAGCGCAGCGGCGATTCGCTAATCGTCGTGAGGGTGTGGTAGGAAATATCGCCTTTGTCGGTAGCAATTCCGCGCGTGAGATCGGGGCTGATGAGTTCCCAGGTGTCGCCCTTGTCGCGGCTCATCAACAGGTGCTGCATGCCGTGGTAGACGATGGCGCTGTTATGGGGCGAAAGGATTGTGGGAGCGAGCCACTCCCCACGCAGGGGCGCTTCGTCGGGGTAACGTTCCGGCAGTAGATCCTTGCTGCGTTCGTTGCGCGGCTTGGTGAGATCGCTGCGGCTAAGGCTCCCGTAGAAGCCGGAGGAATGGATCCGATTCGGATTCTCGGGATCGATGGCATGGGTCGAGCCTTCGCCGCCCGGGGCGCTCTCGAAGTCCACCGCCGCCACCTTCTCGCGGCCGCGGCTCAGGTCCACCGTGCCGCGGTAGCTGCCCTGATCCTGCACGGAACCGTAGACCCGGAAGGGCGTGGCCATGTCGTACGAGAGATTGAAGAACTGGGTAACTGGAAGGCTCTGCTTCGCGCTGCGCCAGGTCGTGCCCTTGTCATACGAGATGGCGAAGCCCTGATCGAAAGCGCTCACCAGGTAATTGGAATTGGCGGGATCGATCCAAAGATCGTGATGATCACTGCCCCCCACCCGCAGTCCCTTGAAGGTGCGACCGCCATCGGTGGACACGTTTAGACCGAGCCCCATGGTGTAGACCGTTTCGGGATCGCTGGGATCCACACGCACCTGACCGAAGACCCAGCCGTAGGTTCCGGAGTGTTTCTCCATGTATTCCTTTTGCTCCTTGGTGAGCCCGCTCACCTGCTTCCAATGGGCACCTTTATCGTCGCTGCGGTAAACCGTGGCGCCCTTGATGAAGCCGCAGGAGGGCAGACCGTAGGGATCCTTCTTCTCCTCCTCGGTGGGTTCCCGGGCGATCTCGTAGTTATCCACTAGGGCGTACAGCGTGCCCGGCTGACTGAGGCACAGATCAATACCGATGCGGCCACGATGCTGGGGCGCGGGAAGGCCATCGTTGATGGGAGTCCAGGTCTTTCCGCCATCGGTGCTCCGCTGAAGGCCGCTGCCGGTGGTTGCGGAGGTCGAACGAGGGTCGTTCCACTTGAGGCGCATGCGCTCCCAGATGGCGGCGTAGAGGGTTTCCGGCTCCTTGGGATCCATCACCAAATCGATGGCGCCAGCCTTCTCGCTGACGAACAACGTCCTGGTCCAAGTCTTGCCACCATCGATGGTCTTGTAGACACCGCGCTCGTTGTTGGGAGTCCACTCATGACCCGAGGCCGCAACGTAGACAATTTCTGGATTGGTGGGATGGATGACGATACGGCCGATCGTCGCGGTGTCGGCGAGCCCCATGTGCTGCCAGGTCTTGCCGGCATCCACGGATTTGTAGACCCCGATGCCCGCCTGGGAACTGCGGTAAATGTTGGCTTCACCAGTACCCGCCCACACAATATCGGGGTTAGAAGGGGCCAGCGCGACATCGCCGAAAGCGGTGCTGGGGCCATGTTCGAAGACCGCCTTCCAACTGGTGGCCTCGTTTTCGGTCTTCCACAGGCCACCACCGGCGCTGGCGGCGTAGATGGCATAGCTCTTCCCTCGGGGCGCCACCACGGCCACGGCCGCGATTCGGCCGCTCAGGTTCTTGGGCCCGATCCAGCGCCACTGCAAGTCCTTGTAGGGCGAGGTCTGGAGCAAGGCTTGGTGCTGCTCGAAGGCCTTCATACGCAGAACAGGATCGGTGCTTGTAACAACCTTTGGCGTTGCGGGCGGGGCGGCCACAAGAAGGGCAGTCTGGGACACCAGAAGGAGGGTGGCGGTGGACAGCAATTGCCCGAACGAGAAAGCGCGGATTGGCACGAGTGCTCCTGGGAAGGTGCCTCGATTCTACCGAGCCTGCAATTTAATTCCCGTGGGAGATCTGC
>JAIFMW010000042.1 GCA_020048105.1 Deltaproteobacteria bacterium
GCATCTGGGACTTCTCGATCAAGAACTGGAACAAGGGTGGAATCTGCCAGCTGCCGGTTTCGATGGCGGCATTCAGATGTTCGGGCAGCACACGAGGAATATTGTCCGTGAGGCCACCGCCGGTGATGTGAGCCATGGCAACCAGTTGCTTGGTCTTCACCAGGGGCATGAGCTGGCTGAGGTAGCTGCGGTGGATTGCCAGCAGGGCCTCGGCTATGGTCTGACCGGTGCCGGGCACTTCGTCGGTCACCTTTAGGCCGCAGACTTCGAAGCAGACCTTGCGGGCCAGGGAATAGCCGTTGGTGTGGAGGCCCGAGCTGGGGAGGGCGATGAGCACATCGCCAGCGGCCATGACATCGAGTCGAGGCAGCAGTTCGTCCTGATCCACTACACCCACGATGGTGCCCGCAACATCCACTTCGCCGGTTTCGTAGGTGCCGGGCATTTCGGCCAATTCGCCGCCGATCAGGGCGCAGCCGGAATTGCGGCAGGCGTTGGCCATGCCCGTGACGATGGATTCGATGACTTCTGGTTCCAATTGCTGGGCGGCGATGTAATCCAGGAAAAACAGGGGCCGCGCACCCTGCACTAGAATGTCGTTGATGCAGTGGTTCACCAGATCGCCACCCACGGTATTCCAGGTGTTGGCCAAACGGGCCACCTTCATCTTGGTGCCCACGCCGTCCATGGAGGACACCAGAATGGGCTTGGATTCCGGGAACTGGGCGCTGAACAGGCCGCCGAACAGGCCGATATCGGAGCGCACACCGGCGGTCTTGGTGGCCTTCACCAGGGGCTTGATGCGCCGCAGGGCTTCATCTTGGCGATTAATGTCCACGCCCGAGGTGGCGTAGGTGACCGGCTGCTGGCTCATGAGGGCCTCCAGGAAGGATTTTCCCACAGGCGGAGCCGGAAAGCGTCATGGCGATTCGTGGCTTACACGCAAATGCGCTTCAATAGCTTCAGCAGCGTTTCGGTTTCGAAGGGCTTGCCAAGGAAGTGGTGCGTGGGCTTGGCCGGAGAATCCTGGGGCTCAAAGGGCGAAATGACCGCGCTCAGGAAAATGATGGGAATCGTGGCGGTGGCGGGAAAGTGGCCTAGCTGTTCCGCCACCTGGTAGCCGTTCATTTTCGGCATCATCACATCGAGCAGGATCGCATCGGGACGAAAGGCGGGCAATTTTGCTAACAAATCAGCCCCGCTGCTGGCTGCCAAAACCATATAGCCGTGGGCCACGAGGAGTGGTGTGAGCGTTTGGATGATCAGAGGTTCGTCGTCCACGATCATGATGCGCTTGGGCATGGCGTGCTCCGCAGGAAGCTCAATATACGTGATTTCGCCCGTGGGCTAGCCACCACGGGTTTGGGTTTTCTGGTGGTGGAAACCATTCATGAACGAGAAAGATGGCACTCTAGAGAAGTTCTGGAGGACGCCATGGGTATCGACGAGGCGCGAGCAGCCAAGGCCGTACAAGAATTGCTGGCGAGTTTTGGTGCGGATCCCGCTTCGCCCGAGTTGCGCGATACGCCACACCGGGTTGCGGAATATTGGGCTGAACGGCTGGATGGCTATGGCGTGGATATTCCGGCCGAATTGCAGGCCCTGCCCGGCGATCTGGCGCCCTGTCCTGTGATCCTGGAGCGGGTGCCCTTCGTGAGCACTTGTGAGCATCATCTGGCGCCCTTTTCGGGGTTCGCCACCATCGGCTACCTGCCCGGGGCGGGCGGCACTGTGGGGCTTTCCAAGCTGGTGCGAGTTGTGCGGGCCTTTGCCAATCGCCTTCAGGTGCAGGAACGCATGACCCGCCAGATCTTCGAAGCCCTGGAAATCCATCTCCGCCCCCAAGCCTGGGCCGTGAAACTCGTGGCCGAACACACCTGCATGAGCCATCGCGGCGTGAAGACACCCGGCGTGCCGGTATCCACCGTATTGCTGGGCGGAATCTGGAAGGAGAAGGCACCGGAGGCGTTTCGGTGAAGGGTTTGGCTGGGCAGGTAATTCAAAGTGAGGTCACGTAATCGGAGGTTGCTGTGAATCGAAACGCTTTGATTCTTGCTGCCCTTGCCATCGTGCAGTCCGCCAACGCCAATGCGACACCACCGCCATCCATCGCTGGGCATTGGGTCGGAGACGCACGGCTATTTGACAAAGCCCTTCGAGCTCAGACAGCACCACTCGCCACGGACCTCCGAATTGATCAAGACTTTGCGATCAGCGGGCGTATCGGCGAAGCCCAGATCCCAAGAAACTTGCCCATTTCAGTTACCACCAAGCGTGTCGAATATCGCGTCATTCTCCCGGGTCCGGTCAAGAATATTCCGCAGTTGAACAAGTCACACCTGATCATCATCATCACCCGCAATGACGGCGATACGCTGAATGCCGACTTTCACTTGAAATCCCGATTCAGCTTCGACCTGACAATGCGGGTGGGCCACCTGGATGTCGTTCGTGCGAAGTGAAGCCGCCGGCTGAGGCGCTTCAGAGCACCTGGATGTGGCCGTGATCTAAGCTCTGCTGTCTAGCACCTGCTCAATGAAAAGGTCGCTTTTTGGTGCCAACCTCCGCAAAACTAGTGCTGTAACGTCTCATTCCCCCGGGTCATTTCGGCAGCGCTCACATCGCTCCAATCATTAGGCTACCGCCATGCCTTCGAAACTATTCGCATCCACCCCAGCGCCTCCCTATTACGCCGCGATTTTTAGTTCGTTGCGATCGCCAGGCGATAACGGCTATGGAGAAATGGCCAATCGGATGGTGGAACTCGCATCGCTTCAACCAGGATTTCTCGGGGTTGAAAGCGCGCGGGGGCAAGATGGCTTCGGTATAACCGTTTCCTATTGGGAATCTGCGGCTGCAATTGAATCTTGGCGTGATCAGCTTGATCACAGGCATGCTCAAGCTCTTGGCCTAGAAACCTGGTACGAACACTTTGAACTACGTGTAGCTAAGGTAGAACGGGCTCATGGCAAGCCCACGGCATAGAGCATCGTCCAAAAATTCCGGGGGAAAGGTCCGCCATGGAAAAGGTCAACCTGAACGAAAAATTTGGCCTCATTCACGACTATTGGAATCCGAGAATTGCAGGCGAACTAAACAATCAGCACGTGAAACTCGCAAAATTCTGTGGTGAGTTTGTTTGGCACCACCACGAACACGAGGACGAAATGTTCCTCGTTGTCACGGGCAGGCTTTTGATTCGGTTTCGCGATAAGGAAATCCTTCTCACCGAAGGCGAATTCCTAATTGTCCCGAGGGGCGTTGAGCATCAACCCGTCGCGCTCGAAGAGACTCATGTGGTCCTATTTGAGCCCAAGACCACGCTTAACACCGGCAATACCGTGGGCGAATACACCCGTGAACACCTGGATCACGCCTAGCCTTTCGCTCGTTCTGAGCGTTGCCCCTAGACCTCATTTCGATTTGACCCAAAGGAGGACCCGATGGCAGGACTCTTCAACTATGCCGGTATGGTGATCGGCTCGATTGGTCTCTTCTTTGGTTTCTATTATCTGGGCGCTCGCCCCGATACTTCTATCCGGCTGGTGACCCTCACTACCGTTGGGATCGTGGGAATACTTGCTTTCGCCCGTCATGTCCTTTTTCACAAATCTGACGCCAAGCGGCTGGGATGGGAAACCGATCGGCCCGATTGGATGTTTGAAGTTGGCTTCGCCAATCTTGCGTTTGGGATCATCGCAATCATCGCGGTCCTTGGTCACCATTCGCCAAAGACTCAGGCAATCATCCTTCTTGGGTACGCCATCTATCTCTTCCAGGCAGCTTTTTTGCACGGTTACAGGTATTTCACGGATCCGATAAAGTCGCCTGCCAGGCTCTGGCGCAGTTGCATTTCCACGCTCCTTTATGCCGTCATGATGTCCTTCTTTGCGGTGAGGGTTCTTTGGTGCTCGTGCGTCAGCACCGTAGGATCAATCGGTGCTCACTAATCAAACCGATGTTCAGGAGTAACCAGAACAAACACCCACACGAGCTACTGGACCTACCTAGGTTATTTCGCGCGGGCTCTTAGTTGTTCCGCCAGGCTGAAACCAACGAGGTCAGGTGTTTTCAACAAAGGCTCTGCCCTTCGTTCTTTCCCCCACTCCTTCGGCAGAGACCGGTTTTTGGCTTAACGGGACCACGATGCCCAACCACTATAATCAGGCCCCCGATCTTCAACTCCCATCAGGGCGAAATCAGCCTTGGTATTTCAGGCGGGTGACGATCGCCTTGGGAACCGGCGTTGTCTTGGTTTCTCTACTTCTCGTAATGATTCGCCAAGAATCAAATTCCACGCCTCTGCCAATGACAGAGAAGGCTGCTTTTCAAACTGAAACGGAATCACCCCTTAAATCGCCCGAACCTCTTCCGAAGGAAGCCCTCGTCCTTCCTTCCGGCGTGCCGAGTGATGTTCGTGAATTCCATCAAGGAAAAGCCATTGCATCCGGCCAAATTGAAAAATTGCGTGCCATCGATATGGGTGAATTGATCAAATTGTCCAGATCTACCAATATAAAAAAATTAATAAAATCCGACCCGTCCTTGCTTGTCACGTTTGCCCGTGAGCTAGAAGCGAATCCATCTTCAACAAATCTTCTGCTACTAAAAGCGGAAATCGAAATTCAATCACGTAGATATAATTCGGCAATCAAAATCTACACCCAGATAATCAAAACTTCGCCTGATTTGCCCCAGTTGAAATATTGCCGGGCCACGGCATATTCCCTCAACTCTGAGTTCAGTCATGCCCTATCGGATCTTCGTGAGGCAATTTCAAAGCAACCCGAACTTGGCTCAATTGCTCGAAAGGATGTTCGCTTCCGGTCGATAGCTACAAGTACTGCTTTTAAAGCCATCATTGCCAACGACCCAACCCATCATTTGACCAAGTCGTTGCCTCGGCAACGCATCCCGCCCGATCAAAAGTCAACAAAGCCGAGGCAGTGAGCCCCGATCCTTAGACGCTTCATTTTATATGATCAAGAAGGGCGGGCATCCTTCGTTTCAGATGTGTGCCTACGCCAATCCTCAGGTGCGAAAGGGTTGCTCCATGACAAAGAAACAAGTCCTTTTCGTTTTGCTGTTCTTGTCGGTTTTGTTTCTTTCCGTGTCGAGCCATTGGCTCCTTCTTCGGCTCGGAATTTTAACTCCAGCATGGCTTGGCCCCCTCCTGGCATTGGCCTGCCTATTCGGCATGCTGAGTGTTTTTTGGCGGTCCGGTGCATTGAGGGCACGATTCGTCCTGGCGTTTGTCGGCGTTCTTCTGCTTGCGCCTGTAGTGACATGGCTTCTCTTGCGCACCTAGACGCAAGTGAATTTTTCAATTCAAATGCCCACCTCAACTGCACCCGCCGCATCGCTCCATTCATTCGGCATCCCACAAACCAATCAGGCCAAGAGGCACCGCCATGTCCACACGGGAGATCTCAACTCTGCTTTTCACGACGATCTATCCGCTATACATACAAAAGGCTGAACGTAAGAGTCGGACGAAGGAAGAGGTCGACACCATCATCTGCTGGTTGACTGGCTACAGTCGTGAACAACTCCGCAATCACGTAGCAGTCAAAATTGATTTCCAAACCTTTTTCGGCCAGGCCCCGGCAATCCACCCGAATAGCTCTCAAATCAAGGGCATCGTTTGCGGCATTCGTGTCGAAGACATTCAAGATCCCATCACACAGAACATCCGATATCTCGACAAACTCATTGATGAACTTGCCAAAGGCAAATCAATGGACAAAATCCTGCGCCAGTAGCCCAATTCATCTAAAACTGATTCCACAAATACTGATTGGTCACTTCATGGTGGAACTGGATTTCGCTGGATTTGACCACCGCGCCCAAGGCCTTGGGGCAGCGTTCGGCCTGGGCTAGTTTCAACTCGGCGTATTTGGCGTGCACATCCTCGCCCATGATTTCGGCCAGGAAACGGCTGCTCTTGTAGAGGCGAATGGCATCGAAGATGTTATCGGGCAAGAAGCGGGTGCGGGGGCGCTTGGTGGGATCCTCCGGCTCTCCCAGGGGGCCTTCGAGGCCGGTGCGGAGCAGGCTATAGAGGTTGAGGTAGGGGTTGGCGTCGGGACCGACACTGCGAATTTCAATGCGGGCGGATTTGGCGTTGCCCAGGGGAATGCGCACCATGGAGCCGCGATCCGTGGGACTGACTTTGATCTGATTGGGGGCCTCGAAATGCGGATCTAGGCGGCGATAGGCATTCACGCTGGGGTTCATGACGAGGCAGAGTTCCTGGGCGTTGGCCAAGGTGCGCTGGACGAAATCCCAGGCCATGGGGCTTAGGCTTTCTTTTCCGTTTTTTTGATAAAAGAGATTCTTGTCCTTGCGGTTCAGACTGATGTTCGTGTGCATGCCGTTGCCGTTCACACCGGCCACAGGCTTGGGCAGGTAGCAGGCGGTCAGACCCATGGTTGCGGCTACTTGGCGTGTCAGTAGTTTGTAGATCTGCACTTGATCGGCGGCCACATTGGCTTCGGCGTAGCTGAAGTTCATTTCGAATTGGCTGGGAGCCACTTCCGGGTGGTCCTTTTCGTTGACGAAGCCCATCGCGCGCTGGGCCTCGGCACTGGTATCGATGAACTGGCGCAGCGCATCGCCCGGCAGGCTGTGGTAGTAGCCGCCGGTGCTAATGAATTCAAACTTCCCGGTTTCGTGGAAACGCCGTTCGGCTTCGAGTCCCTTGAACAGGAAGCCCTCGATCTCGTGGGCGGCGTTACAGATGGTGCCGTCCTTGGCGTACATCGCGTCGGTGTAGGCCTTCAGGCAGGCGCGCATATCGCCGGGATAGGGTGTGCCGTCCTGGTTCTCCACCATGCCGAAAACCAGCACCTTGCCGGGCCCGAAGATATCGGAAGGCATCCAGTAGAAGGCAGGCCAATCGATGCGCAGGCGCAGATCCGATTCGGCCTGCACGGCGAAACCTCGAATGCTGGAACCATCAAACGTCAGGTTGTCGCTGGATTTGAGCAGGTACTTCTTGTCGTAATCCAGCATGTGGAAACGCCCTTCCAGGTCCGTGAAGCAGACCGTGACGGCCTTGATGCGCTTTTCGTCGGCCAGATACTTCATTCGTTCTTCGCGCATCTGATCCGGCGACACGCGATCCAGGCGCTGCTGACGCACCTGAAGATTCATCTCCTCCATCGTGTCATAGGGGATTTCTAGGAAATCTCGAAGTGGGGTGATGGACATGGCAAACCTCCAAGGCAATCTGGATTAGACCCTCTATGGAAGATGGTAGGACTAAAAACGCTTTGAACAAGAATAAAATTAACAAAATTAAAAACAAATTAATGAAGATCTGTGGATATGGCTGTTGCGAAGCTTTTGGGTGGAACCGACCCTTTCACGTTTTTCTTCTTTATCTGTGTTCATCCGTGGACTGCTTTTCTTGCAATCAGCTCCAACTGAAAAAAGAAATCCATGGATGAACACGGATGAACACGGATAAAAAATCGGTTGTTCAGGGCAGTCGACCGGGGTTCCAAAGTCCGGCGAGCTCATCTAGTCCCAGGGCCAAGTTCAGGTTCTGAATGGCTTGACCCGCCATGCCCTTCACGAGGTTGTCCAGGGCAACGAGAATTGCTGTGCTGCGACCATCCGAATGCACCGCCAGCTCGGCCATGTTGCTGCCGAGTACGGCGGCAACGCGGGGGGAATCTTCCACCGTGCGCACGAAGGGCGCGTGCCGGTAGAAGTCCGCAAAGCGGGGAGCGAGGTCCGTGTGTCCTTCTACTTGCACCGTGGCAAAGATTCCCCGCACGAGCGGTGCCGAATGCGGGACGAAGGCGAGATGCAGATTCGGTAATCCGTGCGTCGCCATCAGCTCGTCCACTTCGGCTCGGTGCTGATGATTCAACACCTTGTAGGCGCGGAAATCCTGCGCGCGGTCGGGGTGGTGGGTTCCCGCTTGGGGATGAGCGCCAGAACCCGAAGAGCCAGTGGCGCCGCTGGCGGCCACGAAGGTGATATCAAGCCCTGCGAGGGGCAGCAGCGCGAGATTCAAGGCTGTGGCGAAACAGCCTGGGTTGGCGATGCGGCGGGCGCCGCGCAGTGTCTTTCCGTGCACTTCGGGGCAACCGTATACGAATTCGGATAGTCGCTCGGGGCAGGGATGTTTTCTTCCGTAGGCTTGCTCGAATGTGTCCGTATTTTGGATACGGAAATCTCCCGAAAGATCTACAAGCACGAGGCGCTGCTCAATGCCTGCGGCTTTCCACTGGGCTTCGAGTTTGGGTAGTTGGTTGGCCAGTTCGCCGTGGGCCAAGGCTGAAAAGACCACGGGTTGGGGGCTGGCGGCTAGGCTTTGCCAATCCATTTCGCCGAGAAAACTCTGCTCCAAGAATCCCCGCAGTCCGGGATGGGCTGCATAGAGCGGCTTGCCCGCGTGGGAGCGGCTGAGGGCCTGGAGCGATGCCAGGTGAGGGTGCGCCATCAGCAGTCGCAGCAGTTCGCCACCGCCATACCCCGCCGCGCCGAGAATGACTGCATCGAAGGGCGTGCTCATTGTGTGTCCATGACCAGGGAGAAATTCAGAACCCTCTGCTTTAGAAGTCCCAGCACATGCTCGGCCAATGCCCCGGGCTGATTGCGAGCGTTATGGCCGGGCAACCCGGTGGCCTGGGCCACGAAGCGCACGCCCACACCGTTATCGGTGGCGGGTCCCGTCACGACATCCACGGAAATGCCATAGCGAGTGTGCAGCTCTTCCACGCCACCCACCACGCCTACGGGATCGTTGGCGCAAAGCAGGAAGGCCGCACCCAGGGCGCGCAATTCGGGGTCGGCAAAAATGGATTGCACGCCATATTCACCCAAAATGCCATCGCCGGTTTCCGCCACGATCACATCGACCCCTTGGCGCATCAGCGCCGCGAAGACGGCCCGGGCGGCGGTGGTTGCGGAGTTGGCATCGGTGGTGACCACCCCGGCATCGGTGAAATCCGCAACCGCTGCGGCACCGTAGTCCTTCATGGCGAGCACATCCCGCATGAGCGACACCCCTGTGAGTTTGGCACCGCCCACCTTGAGCCCGGCCTGGGCGAAACGGCGCACCAGGGCGCAGGCAGCATAGGTTTTCCCAGCGTTCATGCAGGTGCCTGCCACATACACCACGGGGCAGGTGGGTAGGCCGTCGCCTGTGGGGAGTGCTCCCATTTGAATGGAAGCTGGTTGGCCTGCGCGACTGCCGAAATTTGGAAAGACCAGCAGTTGCCCCAGCACTTCGACTTCGAAGGGCGCGCCCACGTCAGGATTATGGGACGTGCAATGGCCGAGCACGCCGCCCAGATTCAATAGGTGCACGCGATCCCCAACGGCCACCTTATCGGGCACCACGCCTTCATACCCTTGGAGGGCATTGCGGTGGCCCAGGGCGCCCAGAATTACATCGCCGCTGTGCAGGCGCGTGAAGCGGCCATGGAGATCCTCGAGCTGGTTGTAGGTGCTCTTCTCGCCCAGGATGCGGCCCGCCAGCACTGAGCCTGCTTCGACGCGAATATCCGAGGTGAGCGTAACGCTGGGACCGGGGCGAAGGTTTCGGGTGACCGAGCCGATTTTGTCGAGATGTAACCTCATACCAACTCCCTTGTTCCCATGGCGGGTTCCCGTGCGCCCAGCGCCAGCATTTGCGAAATTCCGTGCAACTTGGCGAAGCCTGCGGCTTCCCCGCCGGTCCATAGACGGCTGCCTTCGCCATAGCTGGCGGCGGCGTTCATCAAGGCATGGGGGCTGCGCACGCCGAGCACGCTGAAGGCGCGAGGGTGCAATCTCACCCGAACCTCGCCGCTAATGGTGTGCTGACTGGATTCCAGAAAGGCCTCCAGATCCCGAGCCAGCGGATCGAAGAATTGTCCTTCATGCAGCAAGCTGCCGTAGAGATTGCCCAGGCTTTCCTTCCAGAAGAGCTGCTTGCCGGTGAGCACCAGTTTTTCCAGTTCTCGGTGCGCTGCGATCAACAGGTGGGGTGCCGGAGCCTCGAAGCCCACCCGGCCCTTGATGCCGAGGATGGTATCGCCGAGGTGCACGCCGCGACCGATTCCGTAGCTCCCGCCGATTTGGTTGAGGGCCTGGATGAGTGCCACGGGCTTGAGTCTCTGGCCATCCAATTGGGTTGGAATGCCCCGTTCAAAGGCGATGCAAAGTTCGGTGGGTGGCAGTGCATCGTCAATGCCACCGGCGGGATAAGCCGCTTCGGGTAGTTCGGACCAGGCATCGTGGGTCTCGCCGCCTCCGATGCTGGTGCCCCACAGTCCTTCGTTCACGGAATAGGCCCGCATTTTTTCCGGCAAGGCGATGCCGTGAGCCGCAACGAAGGCCATTTCCTCATCGCGGCTCAGGCCCAATTCGCGAATGGGTGTAACCAAGGCCATTTCGGGTGCCAAGGCACGAAAGGCCACATCGAAGCGCACCTGATCATTGCCCGCACCGGTGGAGCCATGCACCAGCGTGTCCGCGCCTAAGGCTTTCGCGACCTCCACCACTCGGCGGGCTTGGCAAACGCGTTCCGCACTCACACTCAGTGGATAGAGGCAGCCGCGCAGGACATTGCCGAAAATTAGAAAACGCAGGTAGTGATCGAAGAGTTCCGTTTGGGCATCCACCGTCACATGGCTCTCGGCGCCTAACTGGGAAGAGAGAGCCTCAATGCGCGCTAGTTCCGGCAGCGGAAAGCCGCCGGTATTCACGGTGACAGTGGTGACGATAAATCCTTGCTCCTTCAACCAGAGCACACAAAAGGACGTATCGAGGCCGCCGCTGAAGGCAAGTACCGCATGGCGAGTCATGGCAACTCCTGGTCGATTGGTAATTCCCATACGTTCGCAAGGCATTCCTGCCAGTGCGTTCGCGCGGTATGAAGGGATGCCTGATGGTCGTGCAGCAGGGCCTTGGGCGTGGTCAAATCGGCGCGAGTCGCTCCGGTGTAGAGATCTGGATCTGGCGCAAAGCCACCCGTCATTACCTGCGCGGCCACGGTGCGATAGGCATCGCGAAAGGGCATGCCGTTTATCGCGAGAGCCGTGGCGGCGTGGGCGGCGTACAGTTCGTTGCCGCAAGCCGCTTGGGAGGTTTCGGCTTCGATGATCAGGCCATTCAAGAGAGCAGGCAGCACCGCAAACATGCCTGATGCGTTTTTTAACATCTCCAGCACCGGCGCCTTTAAGAGCTGCACATCCCGGTGATAACTGGATGGCAAACCACTGGCCACCTCGTGCACGAGGTTGGCCTGACCGCGCAGCAGGCGGCACGTGGCGCGGGAGAGTTCCAACACATCGGGGTTGCGCTTCTGGGGCATGATGCTGCTGCCGGTGGTGAAGGCATCGGGCAGCGTCACGAAGTGGAATTCCTCCGTGGAAAAGAGGATCAGATCCCAAAACGCCTTTTCCAAGACGGAGGCCACCGAAGCTAACCAATCCGCCAACGCGCCTTCGTGGCGGCCTCGACTATTCATGACATCGATGGGATTGCGCTGCACCTGCGCGAAGCCCAAGAGCTTGGCCGTGTGGGCGCGATCCAGTTCCAGGGGTGCTCCAAAACCTGCCGCGGCACCTAAGGGGCAACGATCGAAGCGGGCCAGGACAGCATGCAGGGCTTCAACTTCTTCAAGCAGACCTTCGGCGAAGGCCGAGGCCCACAGGCCCCAGGTACTGGGCATGGCTCGGCGCAGGTGTGTGTAGCCGGGCATGGGTGTGGTGGCGTGGGTCTTCCCAAGGGCAAGAAAAGCCAGAGCGATTTGGATGACCTGCTCGCCAAGTTGGGCCAACTCCTCGCGCATCAATAGGCGCAGCGCCAGAATGACCTGATCGTTGCGGGAGCGTCCCAAATGGATGCGTTTGCCCGCTTCACCGCAGCGCTCGATCAGCGCCAGTTCCAGGGCGGTGTGGCAGTCCTCCATCTCAGGTGTGATGGTGATGGTGCCGCGCAGGGCTTCGCCATGCAGCTCCTTCAGGGCCGCTAATAGCGCTCGCACATCTTCGTGGGCGAGATAGCCACCTTTCGCCAAGGTGCGTGCATGGGCGGCGCTGCCGATCGCGTCCCAGGCCAGCAAGGCGCGATCCGTGGTGGGCTCATCGCCGACCGTGAAGTGGTGAATAGCTCGATCCAGGGGCAGATTCTTGGCCCAGAGTGGTGATGCTTCAGGCGCCACAGCGTGCCTCCTTTTGGGCGAAGTAGAGGTGTGCCGCCCGTTGATAGAAGGCCACGCCAGCGTGGAGTTCTTCCCGAGTGATGAATTCGTCGGCGCGATGGCTGCGGTGGGTATCCCCAGGGCCGATCTTGATGGCGGGCAAGTCGCCCAGAAAGGCCCAATCCGAAGTCGTGGCCGAGCCCACGAAAGCCTTGCGCCCACTGGCGAGCAGCGCGGCTTGGGCGATGGCCGACTGGGGTGCGGTGGCCTTTGGAACGTAGCGCGTGGAAATCACCTTTACTTCGCTTTCCAATTCGCGAGCGATGCGTTCACTCAGTGCCGCGTGATCCAGGTTCGGCGTGGTTCGAAGATCCACGGAAAATTCGCAGACGTCGGGCACCTGATTTCGCGCCAGGCCGCCCTGAATAAGGGTTACCTGGGGTTGGGTGGAGCCCAAGCGTTCATCGGGCTCAAAGACCATTCCTGCCAGTCGCGAAATATCGCGCGCCGCTTTATGGATGGCGTTTTCCGCCAAACGCGCATGGGCTACGTGGCCGCTTTCGCCCCGGGCGGTGCAGCCCAAGATCAACATGCCCCGCTGGGCGATGCAGGGTTCCAGTGCGGTGGGCTCCCCAACGAAGGCGACGTCCAGGCTGCCGAGTCGGGAAAGCACCTCGCCCATGCCCTGCGCGCCGCCGGTTTCCTCTTCCGCCGTGAAGGCAAATACCAAGGTGCCATCGGGCGGTTCCGCGGACAGGCTCCGAGCGGCCATCAGGAGTGCGGCCACACAGCCCTTGGCATCATTGGCGCCAAGACCCGCCAATACGCCATTCTGCCAATCGGTCTGCCAAGGGTCTTCGAGCCAGCCTGCGCAGGGTTTCACGGTATCGAGATGGCTGACCAACAGCAGGCGTGGGCTACCGGTGCCAACTTCAAACCAGACATTGTTGAGACGACGGTGAACGCGAAAGCCCCAACTGGCGGCGATATCCGCGACGAAGGTGGCGACAGCACTTTCATCCCCACTGAGACTGGGGATCGAGACGAGTCTTTGGAGTAGGGTTTCTGGGGTCATGAGGCCGCATCCTCCGCAAGGCTCAGCAGGGTGCCGCTACCCTCGTTGGTGAAGACCTCGGCCAACAGGGCATCCGGTGCGATGCCACTCACTAGATGCACGCTGGTGACTCCGCCTTCCAAAGCGGCGCAGGCGGCCGTGAGCTTGGGGCGCATGCCCGCACGAATGGCACCTCGGGCTTCCAGCTCAACCAGACGGGAGGGAGTAGCAAAGGTGACGAGGCTGCTGGGATTGGCGAAATCGGCGAGGAGCCCCGGCACTGTCAGAAGGAAGAATAGCTTTTCCGCGCCCAGGGCTTGGGCCAATTCCGAGGCCAGCGTGTCGGCATTGGTATTAAACACGGTGCCCTTGCCATCGCTGCTCAGGGGCGCGATCACCGGCGTGTAACCGCCATCCAGAAGATGATGCACGAGGGCGGCGTCGACCTTTTCAATATCGCCCACGAGACCGAAATCCACAGGAATTGCTTCAGTGGCGCCATCGGGCACAAGGTTCACCACCGGGCGACGGTGGGCCAGAAAGAGCCCGCCATCCACGCCGGAAAGCCCCGCACAGGCCACGCCCGCGGCGGTGAGATCTGCCAGCAAATCCACTTGCGTGCCACAGAATGTGGCCTTGGCGGCCTCCATGACTTCGGGCGTGGTGATGCGTCGGCCTGCGATCTTTTGCACGGGGATGGACAAACGATGGCATAGCTCGTCCAGCTCAGGGCCGCCGCCATGGAGAAGTACGAGGCGGATGCCAAAGGCGGAAAGCACCGCAATCTGCTCCACGAGGGCCTTGCGCACGATGGCATCGGCTAGGAGTTCACCGCCAATTTTTAGGACGAAGATGCGATCGCGGAAACGCCGTACGTATTGGGCCGCATGGCGCAAGGCGAGAAAGGAGGAAGGCGTGGTGGGCATGATGACCTCGGTTATTCAAAAATCCAGTCGAGGATCGCTCGCTGAACGTGGAAGCGGTTTTCAGCCTCCTCCACCACTCGGCACCGCGCGTGATCCAGCACCGCATCGCTCACTTCGACGTTGCGCCGCACGGGCAGGCAATGCAGGAAGATGGCGTCGGCACGGGCTTGGTCGAGATGCCTTGGGCTTGTCATCCACTCGGGGTAGGCCTTGATGGCGTCCGTGGGAAGACCTGAACCCGTGGCTGGCCCCCAGGCCTTGGCATAAATGACCTGACTGCCTTCCACTGCCGCGTCCAAATCGTGAGTGATGGAGACGCTCCCACCCGTGGCCTGGGCGTAGGCTTCGGCCTGGGCGAGCACCGAGGGATGCAGCTCGAAACCTTTGGGATGGGCCACGCGCACTTCGCATCCCGCGGCGGCGGCGCTGAGCAGAAAGGAATTGGGCACGGCCTTGGGCAGGGGCTTGATGTGCGGTGCCCAGGCCAGAGTTACTGGAATCTTGCGCGTGATGCCAAAGGTTTCGCGCACCGTGAGCAGATCCGCTAGGCCCTGGCAGGGATGCTCCCGCGCGCTTTCCATGCTGATCACCGGCACCGTGGCGAGATCTCGAAAGGCATTCATCACGGGATCGGAATGATCCAGGTCATCGTTGGTGCCACCGGCGAAGGTTCGCACGGCCAGGGCATCCACGTAGCGCGAAAGCACGGGAACGGCCTCGCGCACATGCTCGGCGCGATCGCCGTCCATGATGGCGCCCAGGCGATCCTCCAGTTTCCAAACGCCATTGCCAACTTCCAGCACGATGGCGTTGCCGCCGCCCCGCGCCATCACAGCTTCAAAGGAAGCCCGAGTGCGTAGCGACGGATTGAAAAACACCATGCCGAGCAGTTTGTCGATCAGATGTTTCGGGTGAGGTCCTGCCTTCCAGGCCGCGGCTTTGGCGAGAATGGCTTCCAGGCCCGCAGGGCCAAGATCATTGATTCCGGTGAAGTGCTTCATGGGGGCTCCTGTGATCTTCTGTGTTTTTTGTGTGCTCTGTGGCTCAACTCTTTTGGAAGGTCATTCCTATTCCGCAACTAGGCCGTGAAGGCCCGTACGGCTATCACCAGCGCTTCCACGGCGGCGTCGGAAAGGTTGAGGGGCGGCATGAGGCGCAGCACGTCGGGATCGCCGCTGCCGCCTGCGAGGATGTGGTGAGTCAGCAAATGCTGCTTAAACCCTGCGGCGCCCGAAGGCACCCGCAAGCCCAACAGCAACCCTTCGCCTTCAACCTTTGAAACGACGCTACCCACGAGTTCTGTTCGTAATCGCTGGGCCACTTCGGAGGCTCGTGCCATCAGATTTTCATCCAGGATGACGGCCAACGTGGCGAGTAATGCCGCCGAAGCCAAGGGACCACCGCCGAAGGTGCTACCGAGATCGCCGGGCTTCAGGGCTGCGGCAATGGCTTCGGTCATCAACACCGCCCCCATGGGAATGCCACTGGCCAGACCCTTGGCGGAGGTGATCAGGTCGGGCGTTACCCCAAAAAAATTGGCTGCGAAAGGCTTTCCTAACCGGCCCATACCGGTCTGAACCTCATCGAAAATGAGCAGCGTCCCGCTGGCATCACAGGCCTTGCGTAAGGCGCGCAAGAAGCTGCCTGATGCCACCCGAATGCCCGCCATGCTCTGGATGGGTTCCAGAATTACAGCGGCGCTTTGACCAAGATTCACATTTGCCAACGCGGCTTCGTCGCCGAAGGGCAAGAAGTCCACCGGTGCGAGGAAGGTTTCGAGGCCCATCCGCAACTTGGGATCGTCGGTTACGGAAAGGGCCAGGGTGCTGCGGCCATGCCAGCCGCCCCGGAAAGAGGTGAAACGGGTTCTTCCCGTGAGTTTGGCGGCGATCTTAAGTGCGTTCTCGTTGGCCTCGGCGCCGGAATTGCAGAAGAAGACCGAGGCCAGTGGATCGGCAAGGCCCTCGTTGGCGAAGGCCAGCAGGGCGCTGGCGGCTTGATCACGCACAGGCAATTGGGCGGCGGTGGAATAGAAGATCAGTTGCGCGGCCTGAGCGCTGATGGCCTGCACCACGCGGGGATGGGCATGGCCTGTGGCGCACACGCAATGGCCGCCGTAAAAATCCCAGTAAGCCGTGCCCGCTTCATCGAAGACCCGGTCCCCTTCGCCGCGAAGCAACGGAAAAGGGTAGGGCGCGTAAGTGGGGAGGAGGGGGGGAATGGAAGTCGTGTGCATACAAATCCATATTCAGACGCATTAGAATGCAAAAACGCACAATACTGTTTGCCAATAATGCATGTGTATTCAGTCGTGTGCAAGTGGGTATCTTTCAAAATCTTTATGGGTGAGCCAATTAATTGAAAAAATGGGGTTATCTTTTGTTGAATCTGTATGCGGATATCCGGCTGGCTCTTTTGGCACCCCCCTCCTCGTGCGCCGATTTCGCAACCGCCTTCCCGCTGACTGGGAGCCGATAATTCCCTATCCGCTCTGGGGGAATTGGGTATCATGCCCCTATCTGGTTTCAGGGGGAGTCATGGCCAAGCTCGCGGATTCCAAGCAACTTCCACCTGAAAAGGCCGAAACCCGCGGAAATTCGTCCTCTCGGTTCCAGGGGCGAGGACTTGTGGTCCTGGACCAGATCGATACCTCGGCCCTCCGGACCCGGGATATCAATGAGACTCATGTGATGGCTCTGGCCGAGTCTATTGCCGCTATTGGGTTGATTCATCCGCCAGTCCTGGACCGCTTGAACCGACTTCTCGCAGGTGGACATCGCATTGCTGCGCTTCGCTGGCTGGAAAAACATTCGAACGCGCGATTTCTGGAATTGTTCCCCGATGGCATCCCAGCTTGGCGGATGGACCTGGACGCCGAAACTGACGTGGATCTCGCCCTTGCGGTGGAGATCTCTGAAAATGAACAGCGTCGAGATTACAGTTCGTCCGAAGTCTTAAAACTCGCAGATCGACTCAAAGCGGCCGGATTTCACTATTCCACGGAGGGCGGTCGACCCAAGGCCGACACCCGGCCACTCATGCCCGCCCTGGAAATCATTGTTGGGAAATCCGTTCGTCAGCTCCGACGAATTCTCAATCCGCCCGGTGACGATAAAAAGGTCTCCCGAAAAAAAACCAGGCCAGATGACCTAGTTTTAGAATTGCAGCAATTTCAAGAAACAACAGAACGACTCGTCGCTCGTTTGGCTGAGTCCAGTGATGTGCCCGAATTGTTCACGTTGAAAGGCCAACTCGAGCGTGCAAACCGCCTGATGGCCCTCGCCTTGGTCGCCCTGGGTGGATCTAAATAGTTCACAATTTGCACAATTACCTTGGACTGTGGTGGCCCTTCACGAGTTGACCGTTGAGTCCAAATAATTCAGTTGCAATTGAAATCTTAAAGATAAACCACGGATACGTGGAGGGCACGGAGAACGATTGAGGCAGGGGAAATCGACGAATTTCGCTTCTGACCTCTCTGTTCTCTGCGCCTTCGTGGTTAAGTTCTTTTTCGGTCAGCAGCAAACGCAAATTCCAGGTCTACCGGGCCAGCACCGGCAGCAGATTGGTTAGCTCCGCCGGGGGGGCGGGCCGAGGATCGTGCACCCGGGCGAAGGGAACATGGACCATCTCGCCGGCCTTCATACCCAGGTAAACACCCTTCTCGCCAGCAGCCAGTAGCTTGACGGCTTCGGCGCCCCAGAGACTGCCCAGGATTCGGTCCTGGGCCGTGGGGCTGCCGCCTCGTTGGATGTGGCCCAGCACCACCACGCGCAGATCCAGGTGGTAATCGCGGGTGAGGCGATCCCCCACCGCATAGGCGCTGCCGTTCTTGTCGCCCTCGGCCACGATCACGATGGAGGAACGCTTGCCTCGCTCCCAGCCCGCTCGGAGCTGCGCCACCAGGGCTTCGTAGGTGTCTTCGCCGCTCTCAGGGAATAGCACGGCCTCGGCACCACAGGCGATGGCCGTGTGCACCGCGATCATGCCCGAACGGCGCCCCATCACTTCCACCAGGAAGACTCGGTCATGGGATATGGCCGTGTCGCGAATGCGGTCCACGGCATCGATGGCCGTATTGAGGGCCGTATCGAAACCCAGGGTGCGGTCGGTGCCGGGCAGATCGTTGTCGATGGTGCCGGGGATGCCAACGCAGGGAATTCCGTGTTCTTCAAAGAGTAGGCCCGCGCCGGTAAAGCTGCCATCGCCCCCGATGACCACTAGGCCATCGATTCCGGCGTCGCGGAGATCCTTGGCCACTTGCGTGCGCACCGCCGGGAGACGAAAGGCTTGGCACCGGGCGGTGTTGAGCATCGTCCCGCCCCGCTGCAGGATGTTGGCCACAGACCTAGAAGTGAGAGGTCGCCAGTCTTGGTCCACCAAGCCCTGGTAGCCGCGCCAGATTCCGTAGACTTCGATATCCAATGCCCCCGCTTGGCGAACGGCGGAGCGGATGGCAGCGTTCATTCCCGGGGCATCGCCCCCTGAAGTCAGAATTCCAATTTTCAAACTATCCTCCGATTCCTTGCCAGTAAGCTGCTCTCGGGGCTGGTAGGCCACATCCAGAACATTCAGGCGGCCCTTTTCGGGTCTCGAGTGCTCGGAAGCTTACGCGATCCCAGGCATCCCTCAGTCATCAGATTAACGCGGTCGATCAATATATTCCACGCTGTCGGACGTTGGTTCACTTCTACCGTTGCCTGGGTATGCAGGCGCCGGAGACAATCACCCCATGAACGCAGATCAGGCCATCCTTCGCCTTCTCAAACAGCACCCCATCGCCGAGCAGGCGGATCTGCTCAAGCTCCTCGAAAAGGAAGGGCTGGTGTTCACCCAGAGCACCCTCTCCCGGAATTTTCGTCGACTGTCTGTGGTGAAACTCGATGGGCGCTACCAGCACGTAGAAGCCCAACGCCAGCCTGCGCCAGCCTTTTCGGTGGATACCGCCCCGCCAAATATTTTGTTGGTGCGGGTGGGCCCTGGCCTGGCTAACGCCTTCGCCTTGAAATTGGATCAAAGTGATATTGAAGGGTTGGTTGGCACCGTGGCTGGGGACGACACCATCATCGTGGTGGTGAAACCCCCCGAGCGATTG
>JAIFMW010000095.1 GCA_020048105.1 Deltaproteobacteria bacterium
GATTGCCACAAGAGCGAGAAGCACGTCATCCCGGGCAAGGCGCTTTCCGTGAGCATGAGCGGGGGCGGCCAGACCCTGGATTGCACCACCTGCCATGCTGGCACGCCCCACAAGAAGAACCCGGCTTTGGACAAGCACGCGAAGCGGGTGGCCTGTCAAACCTGCCACATCCCGACCTTCTCCCGCGACCTGCCCACCAAGGTCTGGTGGGACTGGGCCGAGGCGGGCAAGGACACGCCGGTCACGAAGGACGCGAACGGCATGCCCCTCTATGACAAGATGAAGGGCAGCTTCCGCTGGGCGAAGGACGTGAAACCTACCTATGCGTGGCACAACGGGACCGTGGAGCGCTACCTCCTGGGTGACTCCATCCAGCCTGGGCAGGTGACCTACCTGAACAAGCCACTAGGCAACCGCCAGGACAAGACCGCCAGAATCGCTCCCTTCAAGGTGATGGAAGGTCGTCAGCCCTATGACCCGGAGACGAAACAATTGATCGTCGCTCACCTGTTCGGGGGCTACTGGAAGCACTACGACTGGGTGAAGGCCTCTGCGGATGGCATGAAGAAGGCTGGGCTGCCCTTCTCCGGCAAGGTGGCCTTCGGCGAGACCAAGATGTACTGGAAGGTGAACCACATGGTCGTGCCGAAGGGGCAGGCCCTGAAGTGCGCGGACTGCCATGGCGCGAACGGACGCATGGACTGGAAGACGCTCGGCTATGCGGGCGATCCCTCCAAAGCGAAAGCCAAAGCCAAGGGCTGATGCGATTGGCTGGAACGACAGACGGGCCGATGAGCACCCAGCTCCGGCCCGTCCGCCTTTCCGAGTATTTCTGTCATACACGCACCGTCATGCCGCCAGGAGACCCCGATGCCTGTGCTCAAGGTTCACCTCTGCCGCTTGTTCGACGGACTGCAGAGGCTCTGGGAGCATCCCCGCTGCCGGATGGCCGTGGGGTGGGTCCTGATCCTGACCTTCGCAGGGGCCCTACTGGTCATCGAGGCTGCACGCCAGGGCTGGATCCCTGATCCCGCCAAGGCCCTGCCACGGAGCCATTTCTATGCCATCAGTGCCGCCTTCACCGTCCTTCTGTACGTCGAGGTCATCGATCTCGTCTTCGGACTCAGCCGGAGCTTTTCAGACGCCGTGGGCAAGCAGTTCGAGATCTTTGCGCTCATCCTGCTGCGCCAACCATTCAAGGAACTCACCCTGCTGCCTGAGCCCTTGGCTTGGCCGGCGGATCCGGGCCCGCTGACAGTCATCGCGGCCAGCGCCCTGGGTGCACTGGCCATCTTCGCCATCCTCCATGGATTCCAGGCGGTCCTTGGTCACCCGCCCCTGAGCTCCGACAGTCGGGAGACCCAGGACTTCGTGGCGGCCAAGAAGGTCCTCGCCCTTGGCCTTCTGGTGTTCCTGGTGGTGAACGGCCTACGCCATCTTTCAATCTACCTATCGGGAGCGCCAGCGGGCCACTTCTTCGACACCTTCTACACCGTGCTGGTCTTCTGCGATGTCCTGATCGTACTGCTGAGCCTGCGCCACAGCCACCGCTTCACCGTGGTCTTCCGAAATTCAGCCTTCGTCATGGCCACCGTGCTCCTGCGACTGGGGCTCACCGCCCCGCCGACCCATGGCGCGGTGGTCGGCGTGGGAGCGGCCCTATATGTCCTGGCGGTCGCGGCGCTCTACCGGCGGCAGACCACAATGGAGCCCGGCTCGGGCCATCCCGCTGCGCCGCCATCGGTCGGAGACTGAAGATGGGGCTGGGGTCCAAGGTCCTGATTGCGTTTCCACTGCTGGAACCCGCGCTACCGGATCAGGAAGTCTAGGGCTGGCTGGCAGCTTGGTCAGAGATTAGTGAAATAATGGGCCAAAACGCTGAATGAGAAGGCCCCTCGGCGCTCTGACCGCTGAAGAACTAGCCATCCTGCAAAGGGTTACACCCGCCTGCGTGAGCATCTACACCCGGGAATGGGAGGAAACCCAAGGCAGGCACCTACTGAGGCGAGGCGTAAGCCAGGATCTCCGCCCCACCCTCACCCACAAGAAATTGCGCGCGTTGCAATCCTGACCCATCCGCACATGGCGGACTTGCAGGCGCTGATGAACCGGCTGCCGAAAGAGCGTCTTCGGCCCATTGGCCGACTGGCATGGAGATCCACCGCAATGACCCTAAGCAACATCCCAAGGGACGCCGCATCGTGATTCTCGGCATGCCTCCAAGACCGTTCTCAGGCCCAGGCGGAGGTGGTGTTCCGCCTGGGCGCCGGAGGAGTCTACTTGGCCTTTTCCCCTACCTTCAGTGCCGTGGCGAGTTTGTCCAGTTCGCTGGCCGCCATGCCTTCACCGGCAGCTAGGCTGAGGGAGCAGCCCTTGGCCTTCAATTCGATCTGGAGCATGGCCATGCCCGCCATGGCGTAACTGCGGGTGCGCAGGCCTTGGAGGGTGGCCTCCTTCAGGTTCTTAATAGCGCCGGGCATGCGCTTGACGTCATCGAAGGATTTCAGGGAGCCACAGCGCACCATCAGGACTTTGGCAGGCGTGGCGCCCATGAAGGCGGCGGTGTAATCGGGGCCATCCTGCTCGCACTGCATGAGCTTGTAGCCGGGAACGGTGGTGGCCTTCATCCAGGTCTGGAAACCAGAGAAGGAGAGCTTCGGGGCCTGGGCCACGAGGGCGGGGGCGATGAGGAGGAGTGCGGCGGCCTTCACAGCTTCACCAGTTCCACGCGGCGGTTCTTGGCGCGGCCTTCTTCGCTGCGGTTGTCCGCCACGGGCTTGTCCTGACCGAAGCCCTTGGACTGCAGGCGGGGGGCCTCGACACCCTTGGCCACCAGAGCCGCCTTCACGGCCTTGGCGCGCTCCTCACTAAGCTTGCGATTGCCTTCGGGCGTACCGGTGTTGTCGGTGTGGCCTTCGACGCTGAGCTTCAGCTTGGGGTTGGCCTTGAGGAGTGCGGCGATCTCGTCCACCTGGGCGGTGCTGTCGGCCTTGATGGTGGCCTTGGCGGTATCGAAGTGAATGTCCAGGGCGATGAAGCCATCCTTGTTCAAGGCGTCCAGCATGGCGCTGGAACTGATCTTTTGCTCCATCTGGCCCTTCTCTACGATGGTCAGGTGGTAAGACGTGCAGTTGCTGTAGCAGTTGATGTACGCCCAGGTCTCGGCACTCCCCTTCTTGAGGCGGAAGGTGGCGGCGATGCCCTTCTTGTCCTCCCACACCATTTCGCCACCAACTTTCTTGAGGGCGTTCCCGTGGTTGCGCACAACCTCCAGGGATGAGGGCTTGTTCGCACCCTTGGTGAGTTGGTAGGCAATGAAGGTCTTCTTCCCTTCCACCACCTGTTTCTCATCTTTCTTGGCGCTCTTGACCCAGAAATCCTCGCGGTCGAAGTCAGAGGTCTTGTACCGGTCAATGATGAAACCGGGCATGCGGGTGAAGAGGGGGTGATCCTGGCTGCCGGGCTTGTCGACCTTGATCTTGGGAGGTGCGGCGACGAGGGCCGGGATGGCGAGGAGGAAAAGGGCAGAGCGCATCAGAGAACTCCTGGAAGGGGCGGGAACAACCCGCTATTTCTGGGGCGTGGCGGTGAGGGTGTAGCTGGCGCCTTTGGCGTTGGAGCCGGTCACGGTGAAGGCCTTGCCCTCCCGCATCGAGGCCACGGCGGCATCACTCAGGCGGGCGGTGACATGACCTGGTTCCTTGTGCAGGTTGGAGCAGGGCGTGGCTTCGATCGTGAAGACCTGCGAAGGGCCGAGATCCGGGAGGTCGGCCCAGAGATCGAACTGCCAGGTGAGGTAGATGCCTGTTGGCAGCAGCGCACCGCAGAGGGTGTGGCCGGGCACATCCTGGTCCACACGGATGACCTCAGGCGGATTGGTCAGGTAATCCTCCCGGAAGTCGATGCGAAAGGTGGAAGCGATCGGGGCATATGCGCCGCCCGTAGTGCTGAACCGATGGGTGGCGGGCTCGTTGTTTCGGATGGGCATGGAGAGGTGGACCATGCCTGCCTCTTCAGCCATGGCAATGCGGTAGGGCGGGTAGAGGGGCTTGCCGGTGGAATCCCGCAGATCACCCGAGTCGGTGTGGCCCATGTCCAGGATCACGGGCTCCTCTCCGGGTTTGCCGGTGTTGACCTGGACACACTTCCAGGTGGCCTCGAGCTGAACCTGCCCGTAGATCGGGTGGGGCTCGCGATAGGACAGGTGCAGCGTGTAACCCGTGCAGGCGAAGGCTTCCTCCAAGGTCGCAAGGGACTGCTCGCGGTCTTCGCCGTTCTGGCTGAGGCACTTCAGCGTGAAGAACTCGGTGCGTTCGCAGACTTGGTCACAGTCGTAGGTGATGTAGTCGAAGGTGAAGCTGCCGGGGTCCGCAACGTAGTCGCTGCCCTTGAACGTGACCTTCTTCGCCTCTTTGCCGTCCCGGTCCACCAGCAAGCCGTGGCGGCATCCCAGTTCGAACAGCGTGAGGGGATTGGCCGGGTTCTCTCCGAGGGGGCGGTCGTGGCTGGACTCGGGAAGCGTCTGGATGCGAATCTCGCCGCGGCGCTTACCATCGGCCTTCATGGGGCGGTCGTCCGCAGGGGCTTTGGGTTTGAAGGTCAGCACCGCCGAACCCAGCTTTGTGACTTCCTGGAGTTTGGCCTTAAGGTCCTCCGACGTGATCAGCTTGGCCTCAAACTCCGCGAACATTCGGTTGGCCATCTCCACGGGATCGGCCTCGCCGGTGACGCTCCAGGGGACGCTCTCAAGCTTCCACTTCGCCAAGATCAGGTGCGTGATGGGGTCCGTAAGGGTTGTGTATACCAGCATGGATTCTTTGGCCTTGGCCTCGGACCCGGTGCAGGGATCGCAGTCCCGGAAGTAGAAGGCGCTAAACTCCAGAGTAAAATTGGGGCTGGGGCCGCCCTTCAGACTGACTTGGGCAAGCTCCGAGCTCAGGCCCGAGGCGATGGAGGCCTTCCGCTTCTGATAGAGGTTGTCGAAGGCTTGGGTGAAGCCTGGAACCAGATGCCCCGTGACGCCCGGCATAAGGTCCGTGGTCAGCAGGGTGACGCGAGGCTTTCCGGTGCTCTCGGCCCAGGCGAACGAGGCCAGTAGGCAGCAGGCCAGCAGAACGCGGATCAGCGGTTGCAACATCGCGAAATACCCCATGAGGAATGATTTTAAATTCTCCAAGAGTGGAGCTTGTAAGTCAAAGAAACCACCTGCACTTTTCTTCATGCCGCAACGACTAATAGGTCTTGGGCGACCGGGCAGACCTGCCAGGATGGATTTGCTACCCCTGCGGCATCCAATGACCTGAGGAGGCTTCATGACAGGAATCGAACATTTTGACCAAGCGGCCGCAACGTGGGATCTTGCGGATAGGCGTGTCGCACTGGCCCATGCGGTGGCGGACGCCATTGCTGCACGCATACCCCTCTCCAGGGAACTCACCGTTCTGGATTTCGGCTGTGGCACGGGCTTGGTGACCCTCGAATTGGCGCCGAAGGTTGGCGCCATCACGGGTGCCGATACCTCGCCCGGCATGCTCAAGACCCTGGGAGAGAAGGCCAAGGCCCAGAGCCTACCGGTGCATTTAATTTCTCTGGACGCCTCAGAGATGGGAAATATTGGCGGCCCTTACGACCTCATCGTGAGCAGCATGACCCTGCATCATGTCGCTGACGTCGCCGCCCTGTTCCACCAGTTCACGCAGCACCTGCGCCCCGGTGGACAAGTGGCTTTGGCCGATCTGGATGAAGAAGATGGCAGCTTCCACGACGCCACCATGGCCATTCACCACCGCGGGTTTTCGCGGGATCAAATTCAAACTTGGCTGAAGGAGGCTGGCTTCCGGGAAATCAACGTGGAGACTGCCACCATCACCCAGAAGGAAGGAAAGGACTATCCCGTATTCTTGGCATCAGCCCGACGGGGTTGAGCAGCAAGATTCTCCTTTAAGTCCCGTTCCATGTTCTTCACCCCTAACTCACCTTTTGGAGACCCCATGTTAAACACCGCCCTCATCACCCTAATCATGCTCGCCACTCCTGGAGCCCCAAAGGCCAAGCCCGCTCACAACACCACCTGCCCCGGATGTGGCAGTGCCGTTACCGCAAAAAACCCTACTGCAACCGTGCGTGGGCAAGCCTACCGATTCTGCTGCTCTCACTGTGGCGAAATGGTGCAGAAGAACCCTGACAAGTTCCTTGCCAAGGACGGAACCCCGAAGAATGCGAAACGGTAAAATTCCACCTAAGGAGAAGGCCATTTTCAAGTGGATTAAATAATTTTGGACTCCTTTTAGCAACATTTGCGTTCCATCTAGCGGCTCAAACAAGCTTCCGCCCGTCGACCTTAGGCGTGCTGCTCCTTCGCCGCCTGAAGGATGGCCAGAACCGCCGGGTGCACCAAACGACGGTCGGTGGAGATGGCGTAGATTCGAGTCTGAAGCCCCACCATGGACCCCACGGACCGGGTTCCAAAGCTGCGATTGACTTCCCGCAGAATGGCCTCAGGCACGGCAAAGAAACCCTCACCTTCGCCTCCGAAGGTCTTCAACAAGGCACTGTCATCGAAGTCCCCAGCCACTACAGGCCGTACCCCGTGCTGCTCGAACCAGCGGTCCATGGCCAGCCGAAGGAAGCTGCCCTCAGAAGGAAACAATACCGGCGCTCCGTCCAGAAACCCCGGAAATCGCCCCGGATGTCGCCGCCGCAATTCTGGCGTCCCCACCAGCCTCAGCTCCCACTCCCCAAGCAGATGGTTATAGGCGCGGGCTCCCGCTCGGGCGGGCCAGGGAGACTCGGAGAACATCAAATCCAGTTCGTGAGCGAAAAGGGCCTGCGCCATTCCGGGAAGGGCCCCCTCTCGACAGGTCAAGCGCAAGGGTTCTGGCAACCTCAGGGCGGGGCGAAGAAGACGATGCACCAGTAGCTTTGGGAGCAGATCCGAAATCCCTATGGACAGCCTCAGGGGTCGTCCCGTGGGCCGACCCTTTAGTTCGCTTTGGAACTCCCTCCCCAACGTGAAAATCTCATCCGCGTAGCGAAAGGCAACCCTGCCCGCTTCACTAAGTGCCAGTCCTCTCCCCTGACGCTCAAAGAGCTTCTCCCCCAAGGCTTCCTCCAACTGCCTTATCTGGCCGCTGAGGGCCGGCTGAGAGAGATTTAAGGCCTTCCCGGCGGCGGTAACCGAGCCTTCCCGGGCGATGGTCCAGAAGTAGAAAAGGTGGTGGTAATTGAGCCATTCCATGGACAGAATCTATCCAAATTAAAGATAGATTCAATCCGTTTTATATATTTGTTGGAACCTTTGCTTTGACCGAAGCTGTTCCTGCGCAACCCCTGCGCAGGAGTTCGAGATGAAGCTCGATATCAAAGGCATCGGATTCAGCACCACCGAAGCGATTCGTGATCGGGTGGCCCGCCGCGTGGGCGCGGCCCTCTCCCGGCGGACTGACCAAGTGCTTCGGGTGGTGGTTCGGCTGCAAGATCTCAATGGTCCCCGGGGGGGCATTGATAAGCACTGTCGCATTGAGGCCTCCCTTGCCCAGCGACCAGGGGAGGTTGTAGAAGCCTTCTCAAGCGACCTCTATACGGCCATCGACTCCGCCTGTAGGCGGCTCGGGCGCGCGGTGTACCGCTCCCTAGAGCGCGCGGAATCCTGAAGGATTCGCCCATCCCATCTCACGCCAAGGCCGATGTCGGCCCTCTCCTCTGGGAGTTGTTATGAATCCGAGCCGTGAATCTCAGCCCCTCCTCATTCCCCTTCCCACCGGTGACACCCTCGGTTCAACCCTCGCGGACCGCGCCCGGAGCCGAGAGGAGGAATACCTGTTCCGACAAGAACTGGAGCGGCGCCGAGCATTGGAAGTCAAAGCGGAACTGACCAAGCTCCAGGCGGAGCAGGAATTCCAGGCCGCCGTAAGAGAAGCCCAGCGTCAGCATCACTGGATGCACTGCCCGAAGTGTGGCGGGGAACTCTGTGAAATCGACCACGGGGATCTGTGCATCGATCGCTGCGAGACCTGTGAAGGGGTCTGGTTGGATGCGGGGGAGCTGGATCAACTTCTCCAGCGAGAAGGAGATGGTCTCTTGGGGCGTTTTTTGCGCCGCCTCCGGGGATGAGCCGCCACGGGAGGATTGGCGCAGGCTCAGTGTTCTTTATTCCAGCGATGAGGAAGGTCGCTCGTTCTTCAGAAGAGATGGCGGTGCCACGATCCCCATGGAGAGATAGACACTGGTGAGCGTGTCGACCCCGATCTGGGCCGGGCGCACCCATTCAGCGGGAACATAAAGCAGGCCGCCACCGATGGGCACCGGTGCCGTTGGAACGAGCACGGCGAGATAGGCCCTGCCCTCCAACTGAACCGGAACAGGGTTGGACAGCAGGGCAAGCACAGCCACTCCATCTCCCCCAAAAAAACACCAGACCGGGCTCATGGCCCCAATATCCGCATCCTGCTTTTGATCCACTAGTCCGACGAAACGATCAACAAGACTGTAGAGACTTCCAACCACTGGGATTCGCCGCACGGTCCGATCCACGAAGGCCGTCAGCGGCTTCGTCAAACTCGATCGGACCACAAGCCCCAAAGGATAAATCACAAGGACCAGGAGAGCCGAACCGGCCAGATATTCCAGTACCGGATGATCGGCAAATGGCTGACCAAACAAGGAGAAAATACGCCCTGCAGGGCTGTTGGGGCCCAAATACACATGGATCACGTTGACAACCCAGACAAGCAGAGAAAGCGTCAAGACGAGTGGTAGCAGGGCCAGAAGACCCGCTAACCAAGTTCCTGCCAGTTTTTGAAGCCTTTGTTTGATCATGCTGCTGCTCCGATTTCAGAGAAGCCAAATGATAAGCGGGCTCAACGCCCCAGCACCAAGTGACCTCCAAAAAGGAGGACACCTTTGGTCCTGCTGAGGTGACTTCCTTTTGGAGACGGTTGTGGAAGCCTACATGGAGGGGAATATCGGACTCCCCAAGGATGAAGCGAAATACGATTAGTGGTTTCGCAAATGGCAGCAAGTCAGGACAGCCAAATCGCCTCGAGAAATGAGGTCTTTGAATTTCCTATCCACTGCCATTTCACCATCGATAGGACCGGGAATATCCTAAACTCGCCTTCCCGTTCCTGATTCACCCTGGAGGATTCCCATGACGCCCCGCCTCTTCCTTGCCTGCGCCTCCGTGTTTCTGCTGACTGCCCCGACCCATGCCCAGGGAACCTGGTCCATGCTCGATGCGGGCATCGGCATCCTGGATACGTCCCAGGCCCCGCCGCGCATCGTGGAGCGGGATCGCGGCGAATGGTTCCTGGATGACCTCACGGCCAAGGTCGGGGGGCGTCGGATGTTCATGTTCTGGGTGGTGGGCCCCCGTCCCGACTCCTTCCGGAACCGCTTCGGCATCCCCGTCTACAGCTTCAAATACCGCCAGGGCCCCCAGGGGCAGCCCTTGAGTGGAAGCCTGCATAGCTTCACGGATGAGGGCTGGGGCACCTACCAGCTGGAATACCGGCCCGGGAGCTACCAGGTGGAAATCTTCCTCGTGAATCGGGATACCCAGGAGGAGCGCCTCATCAAGAGCCTCACCTACCGCGTATCGCCCGGAAAGGGAGCGGGCGGCGGCCAGCCCCAGGATCCCTCCCGGCCAGAGATTTCAACGCGGCCCGGCGGCGGTCCCGATGCGTACCTGTCCGATTTGCAGGAAGCCACCAGCGGCCATATCCACGGCGGTCTGGGCAAGGATCGTCCCTACTGGGCGCCAAGGCTGATCCTCGGAGGACGCAACTTTGCCAAGGGCCTCGTGACCCATCCCATCGCTGGCGGAGAGCGGGCCTTCGTGGAATACACCCTGGGCGGACAGTACCGCCAGTTCCTGGCCACCCTGGGATCCGCGGCGGACGGTGCCAACTGCGGCCAGGGCACCATGAATTTTTCCGTGATCGTGGATGGACGCATCGTCCAGCAGGGGCGCTTCCCCACCCCTCCCGCCACCCGCGAGATCAGCGTGGACGTGAAGGGGGCCCGCACCCTTCGCCTGGAAGTAGATAACGGCGGCGATGGCAACGCCGCCGATCACGCAGCCTGGGGGGATGCGCGGCTAAGGCGCTAAGGCAGTCTAAAAAAACGGACACCATCGATCTCAGGAAAACCGAGATCGGGGTGTGCAAATCGGAACGAATCCCACACCAGGTTTTTACAGACGCCTTTCGACCGGAGGCGTAAGGTTCGCTCGCTGGCAGGTCAACCTGTCCTTGATGCCTCACCCGGATCTGTACCCTGCGGGAAATGTGGATCTGTACCTGTCTGAGAGGATGAGCGGGAGGGATTCTTGAGGGAGTCTTTTGAGAATCGAGTACGCGATGAAGCGAGCCAAGTTCCATTTCCTCCTGTATGGGGCCCTTTTCCTACTTTTCGCTGCTTGCGGTGGAGGAAAACAGTCGGATGTTCTTCCCACCGCTTTGGCACCAACGATCACCACGCAACCCTTTAGCCAAACAGTGAGCCTGGGGCAAACGGCGACGTTCTATGTGCGCGCAACCGGCGATGGAGCCCTGAGCTACCAGTGGAAGAAGAATGGCAGCCCCATCAGCGGTGCAAGATTCACCGCCTACACGACACCACCAACGACGAGCGGGGACAGCGGTGCCGTCTTCAGTGTCGCGATCACCGATGCTTCTGACCGAAACGTGACCAGTACGAGCGCCTCGCTCACCCTGAAGGACGCTGTGGGGCGTTCGCAGCACTTTGTGGATCCCGTGAATGGCACCGATGCGGGAGATGGCAGTGCGTCCAGGCCCTGGCGGTCCCTTCAGGATGTGGTGGCCCGCCAAATCGAAACCCAGACCTGGGAAGGCTCGTTGCCATTCGTCGAAGGGAAGAAGCTGGTCCCCGTGAATTCCGGCGCACCCGTCAAGGCTGGCGATACGGTTTGGCTGAGGACTGGAGACTATGGAGCCCTCGCCATCCAGAGCGCCTACAACGTGGCGCCGATCACCCTCGCCGCGGAGCCAGGGAGCGTGCCTCGGTTCAGCAAGGTGGTGGTGGATTCCGCGCAGAACTGGATCCTGCGAGGTTTGTCTGTCAGCCCATCCTATTCGGCGAACTACAGCACGAACACGATCGTGACCGTGGAGAATCACAGTTGGAGAGGTCCGGTCTCCGATATCGTGATCGACGAATTCGAGATCTTTTCGGTCCCGAATGAAAGCGTTTGGACAACCGCGGCGGATTGGGATACCAAGGCGGCCAGCGCGGTGAACACCTCCGGGGCGCGGGTCCTGGTCCGCAACTGCCGAATCCGTAACATCGACTTCGGCATCTCCATGAGCGGCAAGGACTCCCGAGTCGAATACAACACCATCGATGGCTTCTGTGGCGATGGCCTGCGGGGCCTCGGGGATGACGAAGTGTTCGAGTACAACCTCGTCAAGAACCGCCGCTTTGTGAACGATAACCACCCCGACGGCTTCCAGTCCTGGTCTACAGGCCCTGGGGGCGTCGGCACTGGGGTCGTCAAAAACATCACGCTTCGGGGCAACACCTTCATCGCCTACGAAAATGCGACCATTCCTTTTGCCGGGACACTTCAAGGCATTGGCTGCTTCGATGGCACCTACGATGGGTGGATCGTTGAGAACAACATCGTGATCACCGATCACTGGCATGGCATCTCGTTCTACGGGGCCAGCAATACCCGGATCGTGAATAACACGGTGCTTGATCTCAATGCTGCAACGCAGGGAACGCCCTGGGTTGCCGTGACAGCCCACAAGAATGGAACCCCGAGCCGAAACTGCGTGATCCGCAACAACCTCACGACAACGCTGAACGTAAGCGCGGATGCCAGCAATGCCATCGTGGTGGACCATAACCTCGTGATCCCCAGCAATCCTGTCGGGTACTTCGTCAATGCCTCGCTCCGCAATTTGCGTTTAGCGCCAGGTTCTCCTGCCATCGACCAGGGCAGCGCCACCCAAGCCCCTCTCCTGGATGCCGACCAAGTTCCTCGGCCCAAAGGGTCGGCTATTGATGTGGGTGCCTATGAGAATGTGCCATGACAAATGAGGTCTGCACCTTCGCGGCGCCCCTGGCCAAACGGACAGCACGGGCAGTTGTCATGAGCCTCGTCACCCTCCCGTTGTTGATGGGCCTCGGCTGCGGTGGGAGTGGATCAAATGCCACGAATCCCCCCATAACGCCTCCTGCCAATGTATTCAGGGAGGATTTCAACGGGACCACCCTTGATTCCAGCGTGTGGCAAGTGGCCGCCTGGGCAGAGCACGGAGGACAAACCAGCCCGGAACGCTGCTATGCCAAAGACGGTTTCCTGACCATGGAATTCAAGAACGACTCCGCGTACTACGCCGCGCACCAGGTGTATCTGAGTTCCGCCCTGCAGACCCGGGAGACCTTTCTCTACGGACGCTGGGAGGCGCGTCTGAAACCCTCGAGCGTGTCCGGGGTGCTCAATTCCTTCTACACCATCGATTGGGGAAACGGGAATGGCACCAAGCAAGAGATTGATATCGAATTCCTAACCAAATCCTTTGGCAGCGGGGCTGGAGAAGTGCACTACGCCGTCCACGCCGAGGGAAAAACGAGCTTCAATACAAATCCCGATGTACCCCTCGCCTTCGACCCATCAGCCGATTTCCACATCTATGGCATCGAGATCACACCCACGGAAATCAAATGGACTGTGGACGGGGCTCTCATGAAGACCTATACCTACTCCCCATCGGGGGTCACGATCACCGCGCCCTATCAACTCAAGCTCAACGCATGGTCCCAAACGAATTGGATCGGAGGTCCGCCCGTTGCCAATACCGTCTGCACGTACCTGATCGACTGGATCCAGTTCACGCCGCGGGCACAGTAATGTGCCCTTGCTCTGTCGACAAATCGGATGACATCAAGATTTCGACAATCGTCAGAATGTCATATTTCGAAAGAGTGAAATGGGGATGCCACTATTCTGAAATGTATTCGTAACGGTGGCGACAAGCGTCCTGTACGCAGCGATGCTTTGCCACCGTCATTCAGAGGCATCCTCGCGCCAGCGACCTCTTGGCTCATCTTGAGGCGATGAATTCGGGATCCTCCTGCCGGAGACAGGGGCCAAACAAGCGTGCGGATGACCGACGATTTGATGTACCGCGGAAAAGCGGGAGGCCATGGCCAGAATTCTCGAAAACGGAGCAGGAAACACCTAGATCAGGCAGAAGCTTGCGCCTTGAAGGAAGTAAGGAATCCCGAAACGGCCCTTCGATTCTGAAGAGTTCAGGCCAGGTGGGGACTGGGTTTACGCCCCTGGATGGCCGCCTGGAGCATCAGGAATTCTCCAATGTTGTCGGAGGTCACCAACCCGATCAGGGTGCCATCGCGCAAAACGGGCACAGTATGGCACTGGCATTCCTGCAGGCGGGTGAACAGGGTTTCGAGCATTTCGCCCTCTTCAGCTACCGGGTAATCTCGCAGCATCGCGGTACTGACTTCGATGGTGGCTGGTTCTTGGGCAAGGACCCCGAACAGATCCGCCCGCATCAGGATCCCAACGAGGCGACCTTCAGCTACCACAGGGAAATCCTGTTGAGAGCCCTGCAAGATAAGCTCCACGGCACGGGATAGCGGGTCGGTGGGAGCAAGCACCTTAAAATCCGTCAGCATCGCCCGACTGACGGGAATTCCGGCCAAGGCGGATTTGATCTGGACCATGCTGGCTTCCTGTGAAGCGCCCATCCAGACAAAGAATGCGATGAACAGGAGCATCGGGTTTCCGAACAAGCCCGCCAGACCAAAGAGCAGAGCCAATCCCTGGCCGATGACGGCCGCAATGTTGGTGGCGCGGGTGTATTCAAGCCGCATAGCCAGAACGGCCCGAAGCACCCGCCCGCCATCCATGGGAAAGGCCGGAATGAGGTTGAAGATTGCGAGAAACACATTGGCTAAGAGCAGCCGTTCCAGGAATGGACCTGTGGTCACCGTTAAATCGGCCAAGGGCTTGATCGTCTGAGAAAAAAGCAGCCAGAGCAACAGGACTGCGGCAATGACCACGTTCACCAGCGGTCCAGCCAGGGCCACCCACAGTTCCTGGAGCGGCTTTTCTGGCATTCGTTCAAGGCGGGCGACGCCCCCGATGGGGTAGAGCGTGATGTCCCGGGTCTTGATACCGAACCTTCGGGCGGTCAGCGCATGGCCGTATTCATGCAGCACCACACAGGCAAAAAGCGCCAGCACGAACAGGAGACCTTCGATCACCCCGGACGGTCCCAGCGCCCAGTGCTTCCAAGCCACGAAGGCAAGGACCAACACGAAGGTCGCGTGGATATAGACATCGATATCGGCATAGCGACCTAGCTTCCACTGCCACTTCATTGTAAATTCTCCAAAAATGCAGTTCTTGGTTTATCGGATATGAAAGGGAGAACTGCCTGCTCGCTGTGCTTGCAAGGTTCACCCTTTGACCCGAGGAAGTGCATGAGCAATGCCACCCGCCTCCTTTGCTCAGGGCGCCTTCGGAGGAAGGAAGGGACCCGTGGCGGTTGGATACCCCCTGGACATCCATGCCTGAATGCCCCCCTTCAGGTCGGTGACATCGGTGAATCCATGCTGCGGAAGCAGTTTCGCCGCCTGTTGAGTGCGGTTTCCCGAACGGCAATAAAGCAGGATGGGTTTGCCCTTCCACGAATCCAGTTCTTGAATACGCCGGGTAAGCTCCTGCAACGGAATGAGTGCATCAGTGCCTGGGATGTGCCGGTCTGTGTATTCGGCCTCGGTACGCACATCCACCAGGAGGGCTTTTCGCCCGTCAATAATCACTTTGGCTTGCTCAGGCGCGATGCGTTTCACATCCACATCCGCGGAAGAAAACCCACAGGCCTGAACCATCACCATAAGGGTTGCGGGAATAATCCATCGAAACCGACCGTACACGTCTACCTCCCTGTTCTTTGGATGCATCCGGTGCAACAAATTTGCACCAAAACCCGCAAGCTACGCGTGCTCTCCCAGCAGACGCTCTGCCTCGTCAAGGGCATGATCCGATCCCGCGAGAGCCAGGAGATCGCCCTCTCTCAATTGCGGCGAAGGGAGGAACGGCAGGGGCGTGCAGCCCTCCCGCAGGAGGGCCACCACGGTGACACCGGCCCGCCCTGGTAGATCCAGCTCAGCCAGGGGCCGGCCTAGGCTAGGGCAATGGGGCCCCAAGCGCAATGAACGTAAGGTCCCCGTGCCTTCGGCTTGAGAACTGCCTCCATGGGACCAGGGATCCCGCACCTGGGTTAGCAGCCATTCGGTGCCGGTGATGGTCTCGTGGGCAAGGTCCCGGGCCCGAACCCACTGGATCGCGAGGGTGAAGAGGAAGGTAGCCGATGCCACGGCGAGACTCCAGCCCCGGGGCGCAAAGGGCTGTACCACCGCCAGCAGGGGCAATCCCACCATGAGCACCAAGGCCATGCGCAGGCCACCGGCCAGCAGGTGCCGGCCCCGGCGGGGCGAGCCCAGCGGACCGGGCGTGGGCGTGAGCAGGGCCAGGTTCCGGGCCAGAATACGACCCTGGCGCAGGATCCCTAGCAACAGCAGTCCTACCGCCAGACCCAGGAGCCCTGCCACCAGAAACTGAACCCCCTTAAAACCCCAGTGCAGGCGCCCTTCCAGCCAGACTGTCCAACGGGTTGTGAGCCAGCGATGCCCGATCATCAGGCCCACCAGGGCTAGGGAATCGATGAACATAAACAGGGATGGGTAGCGAAGTCGGTGGCCCTCCCCTCTCCGGATACCCCGCTGGCGCAGGGACTGGGCCCAGGCCTGATAGAGCCCCAGGGAGGCGCGCAAGCGCGCCGGAAGTCGGTTCTCGAAGCTTTCAGAGATGGGACCCGAGGCCTTCAGAAGCAATGGCGTCGCGAAGGTGGTCACCACGCCAACGGCCACCACGGCGGTGTAGAGCTCGGTGCGCACCACACCTGCCGCGATACCCGTGCCCAAGATGATGTAGCTGAACTCTCCGATCTGTCCCAGCGCCATCCCCGTTCGAAGGCTCGTGCGCAGCGGCAGCCCTGCCAGCAGACCACCCGTGGTGAGCGACAGGATGTTGCCGAGGATCACCAATCCACTCAGTAGCAGGATGGGTAGGCGCTGGGACCAAAGGGCCTCCGGAAACAGCAGCATGCCCACACTTACGAAGAACACGGCCGTAAAGAGATCCCGCAGGGGGCTCAGCAGCTGTTCGATGGTTCTCACCCGGCCGCTCTCGGCCGCCAGCATCCCCGCCAAAAAAGCTCCCAGGGCCACAGAGAAGCCCGCCAGCGCGGCACCGATGGCGAACACAAAACAGAGTCCCGCAGAGGTAATGAGCAAGGTCTCACGCCGGGTGTTATCCGCCACCCAGCGCAGAAGGCGCGGAATGGTCAGCCGTCCCAGCGTAAACACAACGAGAAGGTAGAGCCCCAGGTGCAGGAGGGTGCGCCCCAGGTCCGAGGCGCTCAACCCGCCCACCTTGGCATAGGTAATGAGGCCCGTGAGGAGCAGGAGGGCGAAGAGATCCTGCACCACCAGCACCGACAGAACGGCCTCGCGCACGGGGGGCGTGGGTCGATGTTCCTCGAAGAGTTTGGCCACGACCATGGTGCTGCTGATGGACATGGCGGCGCCGATAAAGACGGCCTCCATGGGCTTGAGCCCCAGGGCTTGGCCCGCGGAGATCCCCAGGAAGAAGGCGAGTCCCACCTGGATGGAGCCCATGAGAAGGGCCGTGGGGCCCGCCCGGAAGAGCTTCTGGAGGCTGAACTCCATGCCGATGCTGAACATGAGCAGGATGACGCCCAGTTCTGCCAGGGTCTTCACGTTGGCTTCGTCAGCCACCAAGGGGATGGGAACGTGAGGACCCACCACCAGGCCCGCGAGCACGTAGCCCAACACCACCGGCAGCCGCAGCCACTTGCACAGAAGGCTCGTCAAGGCACCGACTCCCAGCACCATGGCCAGGTCCACCAAGAGGCGAGGAACTTCATGCATGAAAGGATTCAACCATGGAAGGCAAGAGAACCCGAGCCTGTTCTTGGCGGGAATCACGTGGCCTGCAGCCATGTCATGATGATGGCGAGCGGGATTCCGGGCGATGATGCGAATCCGATCCCACCGAATCTGGAGGCCCTATCCTTCTTGAGGCAAGCATCATCGCCATCCTGATCCTGTTGAACGGTGTGCTCGCTGGAGCAGAGATTGCCATCGTCTCAATCCGCCGGACCCAGCTAATGGAACTGGTGGAACGAAAGATCCACTGGGCCCGGTCCGCCCAAGCCCTGCGGGAGAATCCCGAACGCTTCCTCGCCACTGTTCAAGTGGGTATCACGGTCATCGGCACCGCCACGGGCGCCTTTGGCGGCTCCACCCTGGCCATCCACCTCATCCCCTTCTTTCAATCCATCCCTTGGCTAAAACCCTACGCCGAAGAGGTGGCGGTAGGCCTAGTCGTGGCGTCCATCTCCTACCTCTCCATCGTCGTGGGCGAGTTGGTACCAAAGTCCCTCGCCATGAGAATCCCCATGATCTACGGACGGGTGGTCGCGACACCGCTGCTGTGGGTGTCGAGGATCTCCAGCCCCGCCGTGCGGCTCCTGGCTGCCAGCTCGAACCTACTGCTGAAGGTGTTCGGGGACCGCACGAGCTTCACCGAGGCTCGGCTCTCCGCCGAGGAGATCCGCTATATCGTGGAGGACGCTGCAAAGGTCGGTAGCTTGCATCCCGGAGCAGGTTCCATCGCTAGCCGAGCCCTTGAGTTCAGCGACCTGACCGTTATGGACGTAATGGTCCCCCGCCATCTGGTGATCTCGGTACCGGCGGAAGCCAGCCTGGAGGCCCTGTCCGTCCAGTTGGCCCGAACTCCTTTCTCGCGCCTGCTCATCCATGGGAGCAGCAAGGACGAAATGCTCGGTTACTTGGCTGCCAAGGACCTAGTCCTCCGGGCTAAAACGGCCGCCTGCGCAATGGATCTCCTGCGCAAGCCCATCTATGTGCCGGAATCCCTTCAAGCCATTCGGCTTCTGAAGCGCCTGCAACTGGAACGCCAACAGATGGCCTTCGTGGTGGATGAGCAGGGAACCTTTGCGGGCCTGGTGACCATGGAGGACCTGCTGGAAGAGCTGGTAGGGGATATCTTCAGCGAGTTCCGGGAGGAAGCTATCCAGGAGATCCGCTGGGCTGAAGACGGCACTGCGGTGCTGCCGGGCTTAACCCCCCTGCGGGAGATCAACCGCCACCTCGGGCTGGACCTGAAAGACGGTCCAACCTGGACCACCCTGGGCGGGTTGTGCCTGAGTACCGTGGGCCATGTGCCGGTGCCCGGGGAGATAATCACGCTGACGGAGGACCTTAAGGCCGAGATTTCTTTGACCCACGGCCCACGGATCGTGACTGTAAAACTCCAGCGGCGCTGGCGGACGACGGATTCATCGGCGACTTGAGGCAGTAGAAAGATGTCCGTGGGCAGCCCTTTGGCGCCCAAACCAAACTGGGGAGGTCCCGGTGCGGCTATCGCTGGGACCGGCGCCGTCGCCAGGCCTTTTCCAGGCTCACAATGGGCAACACCAGAAGGCTCACCCCGAGTGCCTTGAGCCACTCGCCCGTATCCAGGGCCGTGGTATGGAAGAGCGCCTGGAGGTAAGGAACGTGCACCAGGGCCACCTGGAGAACAAACAGGAGTAGGATCCCGCCGTACACCAGGGGGTTGGTGAAGAGTCCCATCTTCCAAAAGCCGTCCTTAAGGCTGCGGCAGTTGAGCAGGTAAAAGGCCTGCATCAAGGCCAAGGTGGTGACCGCCAAGGTCTGGGCCTTGCGCATGGCGAGATCCGGATTCAGCCCATTGGTCTGGTTCACCTCCCATAGGAAGAGGCCCAGGGTTCCGGCAGCAAAGAGCGAGCCGGCCAGCAGGGTCCGATAGGCGACGAAGCGACTGAAGAGGGGCTCACCGGGGCGCCGCGGCGGGCGCTCCATGAGGTTGGGCTCCGGGGCCTCGAAGGCAATGGGCAGGGCGAGGGTCACCGTCACCACGAGATTGATCCAGAGGATCTGAACGGGAAGGATCGGGAGCAG
>JAIFMW010000200.1 GCA_020048105.1 Deltaproteobacteria bacterium
CGGGCAATACCTGGCCAAAGGCGCTTTCGCGCAAGACTCGGTCGGCCAAAAGCAGGGCGTGGTTGACGATGACGAGATCGGCCGCGGCGACCTCGGCTCGCAACCGAGTGAGAAAGCAATCTTCATAACGCGAACACTGCTTTCCGGTGCACCGCTCGGTGCGCGCATTGAGTCGATCCCAGAGTTCGGATTCGCCTTCTCCGTAGCGCCCCAGTTCTTCCCGATCACCGGTCAGCGTATCCTTCGCCCATCGAGGCAGAGCCTGCCATAGGCCGAAATCCTGTCGGGCGAATTCCGAGGGTGGGGCCCCTTCGAGGCCGTCCCAAGCTGCTTTGCAAAGATAATTCGAGCGGCCCTTGACGAGCACTGCCTTGACCTCAATACCCAGGATGCCGCGAGCGCGGGGCAAATCCTCGTCCAGCAATTGGCGCTGGAGCTGTTTGGTGCGTGTGGCGACTAGGACAGGGTGGCGTTTGGCGGCGAGAGCCGGAATCAAGTACCCGAGGGATTTGCCGGTGCCCGTACCGGCTTCGATGGCTTGAAGCACTGCACTGGGCCGCAATTCTGCCTCCGCACCGGCATTTCGCCAGGTTGTGAATTGCGCGGCCGCCTCCTGGATTGCGTTATAGACGAGTTCGGCCATTCGACGCTGCCCGGGCCGTTCTTCGGCACCTGGAAAGCAGCTGAAAATGCGGCCCTCGGGCGGCGCGAAGGTGCGGTCCATGACATGCAGCATGGTTCCAGCATGACGCAACTAGGCGAAAAAGGGGCGAAAAACGGCAATCCCTCGGACTCTTACTTCTTGCGAAAGGTGAGACTTTGTTCTGCGACTGGCTTTGCTTTCGCCTCGATGGCGGCCAGTTGATCCTGGTTGAATGGGCGAAAACTTCGAGCGATTCCAACGTTCTCTTCGAGCTGGGCGATGGTGTCACACCCAATGATGACCGTCGAAAAGGGGAAGCTCAGCACGTAGCGCATGGCTTCCTGCATCGTGAGGGTGCCCGGAACAAGTTTGGGTGAACCCGGGGCTGCATTCGGCGGTGGGGTGAAGGTGGTTAGCAATCGCGAGCGAGCCGGAACCTTCATGCCGATGATGCCCATCTCTTTCTCGACAGCGTAGGAGAGAAGCTTCCGAAAGCTCCGATGCTGCGGATCGGCAGCATTGAAGGCCATTAACACTGTGTCGAAGGGGAAACGGCGGATGCCCTCCATGAGCACGTCGGGATCCGCATGCCCCGTGATGCCCAGGTATCGCACCAGGCCCTGCTCGCGCGCCTTCAGGAAGGCTTCGAGCGCGCCACCCTTGGCGCAAACCTTGTCAACGTCATCCATTGTCTGCATGTTGTGCAGTTGCCAAAGATCGAGGCGATCGGTTTCCAGCAATTTTAAGGAAATATCGAGATGTCGTAGGGACCCGTCGCGGGTGCGATCGTGGCTCTTACTCGCCAGGAATACCTGGTTTCTCCGCTTCTTCATGACTTGGCCGAGGTACCGCTCACTCCATCTTCCATCACCGCCATACCGCGCGGAGGTGTCGATATAGTTCACACCAAGATCAAGGGCTCGCTCGATGAGTGGCAGGGCAATTTTCTCGTTATCCGGTTTTTCGATACTGGCTTGGCCACCGAGACTAAAAATACCGACAAGGTGATTGGTTCGCCCGAGGTTTCGAGTAGGCATGGCCTGGGCTGTTTTGGGATTTTGAGGTGATTCTCGCGGGGCACTGGGTACCCCGATCTCGTGACCCTCTAGGCGGGCCGCAAAAAGACCCGCTGCCGCTGCAGCACCCCACTGAAAAAGCTCTCGTCGACCAAGGCCTGCGTTCGACATACCAAACTCCTAGTGGGAGGTGTCCTCCAACTCGCCATCAACGGGGACACGCGCTTTTTGGGGTGGCAGGATGCCTCGCCACCCAACCAGCCAAGCCAAATTCAGAGTCAGCCCCATGAGGATGTAGACCGCGAAAAATCCCATGAAGAACTTTTGGCGAAAGATAATGACCAGGCAAAGCAAAAAGGCAAAGCCTACGGAAATCCATAAGGTGGCGAGGGGATGGTGGGGGCGATTCTTGAAATTCGGGAACCGCACCGTGGAAACCATCAAGAGGCCGATGGCAAAAAGACCGGCAGCGAGCATATAGGCCACAACGGTGCTATCGGGCGGGGATGGCCAAGCTAGGATCACCGAGGCGACACAAGCCGCTCCAGCGGGGATGGGCATTCCCACAAAAAAGCGAGAATCCACGGAACCGACCTGCACGTTGAATCGAGCAAGGCGCAAGGCACCACAGGCGATGAAGAAAAAGGAGGCGGCCCAGCCCACGGCGCGAAGGTTGTGGTCGACCATACCGAGTTGAAAGAAACCATACCGGTAGGCCAGGATGGCGGGTGCCATCCCAAAGCTGAGCACATCCGCCAGAGAGTCGAGTTGGACCCCAAATTCGGTAGCCGTATTGGTGGCTCTGGCAATGCGGCCATCTAGGCCATCGAAAATACCCGCCAAAACAAGCAGGACGGCGCCCCAGAGGAAATAGGATTGAGGGTTGTCACCTGCGGCATTGAGCGACATCACCACGCTCGAGAAACCGCAGAGTACGGAAATCATGGTGACGATGGAGGGCAGGGCGAACTTGGATCGCTGTACGGCCCTGCGGCGTCGGTCACGGCGTTCTTCGGGAGTTAGGCGCTTTCGCATCTTTATAGTTTCCTCTCTTTCTTGAAACCACGCGATAGAGAGTACGCTCAGTCTTGGAGGCCGAATGCATTTAGTTGTTATCGGAGCTGGGCATGCCGGGGTGGAAGCCGCACATATTGCGGCCAAGATGGGTGTTACCACGACCCTTTTGACGATGAATCTCGACCAGATTGGGCAGATGAGCTGCAATCCAAGCATTGGTGGTGTTGGAAAAGGCCATATGGTGCGTGAAATCGATGCACTCGGTGGCGTTATGGGACGCCTTGCCGATGCCGCTGGAATTCATTTCAGGATTCTTAACGGCAGTCGGGGCGTGGCCGTGCGTGGACCCAGGGCGCAGGCGGATCGAGTGAAATACCGTCTTGAGGCAAGGCGTTTGCTGGAAAACACGCCAAACTTGCACCTTCGCCAAGGCATGGCTGTTGGCCTTCGCTGGAGGAACGGCACCCTTGGTTTAGAGGGGGTGGAGCTAGAGGATGGATCCTTTCTTCCCTGTGACGCGGTGGTGGTGACAGCTGGAACCTTTCTGAACGGATGCGTGCTAATTGGAGAGCGACGGGTCGAGGCCGGTCGTGCCGGGGAACCTGCCTCCATCGGTCTCGGAAAACAGTTAAGGGCTCTTGGGCTACCTTGGCGGCGCCTAAAGACGGGCACCAGCCCTCGGATCTCCAGGGCAAGCATCGATTTCAGCAAACTCGAGGCTCAGCCAGGCGATGTTCAACCGCGGCCCTTCAGTTTCTTCGGCCCTGGGCCCAGTCTCCCTCAGGTGGCGTGCCACATTGCGCAGACGACAAAAGAGACTGAGGCCGCTGTACGCGAAAACCTTCATCGTTCCTCAATGTATGGCGGGCACGTCGAGGGGGTAGGTCCACGCTACTGCCCATCCATTGAGGACAAGTACGTTAAATTCCCCGACAAGGAGCGCCATCAGATCTTTGTCGAGCCGGATTCTTTGGAAACGGACGAAATCTACCTCGCGGGGCTTTCTACCTCCATGCCTGTGGATGTTCAGGAGCGCATGGTTCGAAGCATGATTGGCTTTGAACGGGCCGAAATTCTTCGCCCTGGTTATGCCATTGAATACGACGCTTTTGATCCGCTTCAGTTGTGTCGCGATTTATCTGTGAATGGACTTGAAGGTGTTTGGTTCGCGGGCCAAATCAATGGGACAACGGGCTATGAAGAAGCCGCCGGGCAGGGACTCCTAGCCGGAATAAACGCCGTTCGATGGCTGCGCGAAGAGGAGGCCGTCATTCTTCAGCGGGATCAAGCCTACCTCGGAGTAATGATCGATGATCTGGTGACAAAGGGCACCGATGAGCCTTATCGGATGCTAACCGCGCGTGCCGAACACCGACTGGGCCTGGCTTGTGACCTGGCAGATGTGCGACTTCTGCTGGTCGCAAAAGCCATTGGAGCCCTTTCAGTAACAGAAATTGAGTCAGTTGAGCGCCGAGTGCTCTGGCGTGCGCGCTTGCGGGTTCAATGCGATGAATCCTGGGTATCACGCACAACGGTCTTCGGTCCCATTGCGCTCGAATCTGGGTTAAGCCTTGCCTCCGGACTAACCCTTGCCGAATTGCTTCGACGCCAACACATCACCGACGAATTAGCTGAGGCCTTGCTCGCGAACCTACCTGTTTGGAACGAAAGTTGTGGTACGGACAGCAGGGAGTGGGAAAGAGATCTTCTACTTTTCGAAATCCGATATGCGCCCTATCAAGCTCGAGAGTCCCGGTTATTGGAAGGTCAGCGAGCCTGGGACCATGTAAAAATTCCCGCATCCTTTCGGATCGCGGATTTACCTGGGCTTAGCTATGAGGTGAAGGAAAAGTTCGCCAAACATCGACCCGAAACATTAGGCCAAGCTTCGCGCATTCCAGGTATCACTCCGGCCGCAGTGACGCTAATGCATCTTCTGATCGCGAAAGCCTAGCCCCGTTGGGCGACCAGTTCTTTCAGGTAGTCCAGAAACTCACGGCCAAGATCGGCTCGCTTTAAAGCGAACTCGACGTTGGCCTTAAGGTAGTCAAGTTTGTTCCCGGTGTCATACCGGCGGGCCGGGATCGGCGCTGCGACCAAATCCCCTCCGCGCGCCAGCATGGCCAGGGCGTCTGTTAACTGATACTCGCCACCTACCCCAGGTTGAACCCTGTGGAGATGATCGAAAATCTCGGGGGTGAGGATATAGCGTCCAACCACAGCCCATTGGCTGGGTGCTAGTTCTGGCGTGGGTTTTTCTACGATCGTATTTACATTCCACCACTCGTTTTTTGGTGAAGGGGCGTTCACAACTCCGTATCGGGAAACGTGATCCAAAGGGACCTGTTGCACGCCGACAATTGATTTGCCAGTCGCACTATGCGCGGAAATGAGCGCGCCCAGTGCTATGCCTTCCTCGTCGAATACGTCGTCGCCAAGTAGCAGGGCGAAGGGCTCGCTACCTATGGCATGTTCGGCGCAAAGTACCGCATGCCCAAGCCCAAGGGGCTCACCTTGCCGAACGTAGGCGAATTGCGCCATATGGGTGATGGTCTGGATTAGCTCGAGATCTTCCTTCTTACCGCGACGGCGAAGGGTGTCTTCTAGTTCGAAGGCAACATCGAAATGATTTTCGATGGCCTGCTTTCCTCGACCTGTGATCAAGGTGATGCTTTGGATGCCCGATCGAATCGCCTCTTCGACCACATGCTGAATCACGGGTTTATCTACTAACGGAAGCATTTCCTTAGGTTGAGCCTTGGTCGCTGGAAGAAAACGTGTGCCGAGGCCAGCGACAGGGATGAGGGCTTTTCGGATGGTTTGCATAACGACATCTTCCTTCAAAGAACCCTTGAACATCAATGGTGAGGCTCTCTTTGAAGAATTTCACTTGCGTTCTTCAGCCGATAGCGTATTCTAAATCTTCCGGCGCACGAAAGCAGCGCTGCGAAGTGAGGGGTTGGGGGGTTCCGGAAGGGAGCGGTCAATCCAGGCAATCAGGGACTCGAGGGTTTTTGGTTGAGCGTGTGACTCAGGCATCTTTGACAGCCGGATAGAGAAGAATGGAAGCCTT
>JAIFMW010000186.1 GCA_020048105.1 Deltaproteobacteria bacterium
CTTCCTCTTGATGTGCCTTGCCCCCACCGGCGAACCCATTGCCGGCATGGTGGACAGCAGCGCAGACAAGGTGCTCAAGGGCACCTGGCAGGGCGCTCACGTGCTGGCCATGCTCGCCACGGCCGCTGCGGAAACCAGTCATCCGAAGGGGCTGGAATTGGCCAATCGCCTGGAGCAAGTGGCGCTCCAGAAGGGCGGTCTGACTCATTGGGAAGGCACCAAAGCCAACTGGCATGGCTACGTGGGCGGTGATGTGGTGCCCACCATCAACGCCCTTAAGGCGCTGTGTCTGCTCAAGCCCCAATCCCCGGCCATTGTGGCCAGCGAGGCCTACCTGGCCACGCAGCATCAGGGCTATGGCTGGTACTCCACTTGGAGCACCTCCCAGGCCGTTTCATTGCTGCCCTATTTGGCAAAGGTCCGAAAATTCAACTGGGAGGGCGGTCTGGAACTCAATGCTTCCCTTCAGGGCGGCGCTTCCTGGTCCTTCAAAAGCGTGGAGAAGCCCAGTTTCCGGCGCTGGAATGCCAAGGAAGCCCGAGTCGGCTATCAGGCTCTGGGCGAAGCCAAGCCGGTAACACTTTCCTCCTCGGGGCGGGGCATTCTGGTGTGGACCTATGCCTATCAGGTGCCAGGCAGCGCCCAAGCACCCATGAAGGGTGATGCGTCTTCCGCCATGCGCATGGATCTTGGTCGGCAGATCTGGCGCTTGAAAACGCCACAGCAAACCGGAAATGCCCGACAGGGCTGGATCCGCGAGAAATGGAATGGCGCCATGAAGGTGGGGGACGAGGCCTGGATGGAACTTCGCGTTGGCGCCGATCAAATGGCGGACTACGCCGTGCTGGAGGTTCCAATACCTGCAGGGCTCAATCCCACTGTGAAGCTGGAGGGTTTTGTTCTGGAAGGCAAACCCTTTGCTGAGGGCGATAGCACCGATCGTTGGGCCAAGCCCCGCATCGAGGTGCATCCCGATAAGGTGGTCTTCTTCTTCCAGAAGCTCTACCCCTGGGACCATCACACCGTGCGCATTCTGCTGCGGGCGGGCATGGCGGGTACCTATCGCATCCGCCCCGCCAAGCTGAGCCTCATGTCCAATGAAACCCAATGGACTACCTGCGATGGCCTGGAACTTTCGGTGAAGGAAGGGGGCGCGAAATGAATCGACTCCTGGCTTTGATCCTTTCGGCGGCTTCCTTCGCATCGCCAGTTCTGGCCCAGAAAACGGCCCCCGTTAAGCCACCTGCGAAGCCCAAGGTTCAGGTTTACGCGCCGGATGTCTCTCAGTGGCGCATCGAGGTTACACCGGATCTCGGGGGTTGGCTGATGGATGGTAAACAAGAGCTGCGTATCAAAGTGGTGGACCCCAAGGACCCCGATCCGCCCAAGGATGATGTCCGTTCGAATGACTACGATGGCGAATACTACGAAGGGGATGGTGAATACGAAGAAGGCCCGGCCAAGACTGCCGAGCAACTCAAGCGTGAGCGCCAGGAGCGCGAAGCGAAGGAGCGCAGCAATGCTTGGCGATATCGACAACTCCTGATCTGGTTCAATGGGGTCTATAGCCCGATGACCATTCAGGTGGGTCACAGCACGCAATTTGAGGTGAAATCCCAGAACGGCGAAAACAGGTTGGAGATCTTTGAATCCAGCTCTGGCAAACGCATCGTCCGCAGTTGGTGGACCTTCGCCACACGAAGTCGGCTGCGGATCTTTCGGGTGCGCACCTCGGATGATGAATGGGGCAGCGGCAATCTGGAAATTCTGGAGCCCAATGGCGATCTAGCCGGCAATGGCCGCCGCACGGCCTCGGGGGGCACCATGGATTGGGGCAATGGTTACACGCATCCCACACCGGCGGCTGGCACCTATACCGTGCGTTGGACCGGCGGATACCGAGGCGGCAAACCCTTCAATGTGGTGATCGAAGGCATCCTGGATGGTGGCACCGATCAGGAACGCCGTTGGCGTTTCGAGCGCCTGATGTTGCCCGGTGCAGGCCCCGCGACCCTCGGCACCGTGGACGTTGAAAACTGAACCTTCTAGGACCTTGATGCCCCTTCATTGGAACTGTGCCCTTTGGCTAACCCTGGCGATACCGGCTTGGGGCACTTCTCCGGTTTTTTGGAAGGCGGAACCACACAATAGCCGTTTGGAACTGCTCACGCCCTTGGGTGGATGGGAAACTTCAGGTGAAAAAGAGCTTCGCCTGAAGCTGGTGGACCTTACGGATCCACGACCCGCCGAAGATCAGAGCCTTGATTATTGGGATAAGTGGCAGGCTCGGCGGAAGGCCCAGGAGGAGGCCGTGAAGCTTTACGCGCTGCAGCAGGTGGCAGGTGATCCTCCGATTCGAGCCCAGCGGCGCGAAGAAATTTGGACCTGGCTTCAGGATGGGGAATCCGAAAAGGGCCCCATCACTCCGGCGGAACTCTCCTTTACTTCCCGCTGGCTGAAGGCGATGGAAGGCGCTCGGCAACAACTCGCGGACGCCGAACAATCCCGCAAGCGAACCTTGCAGGCTTGGTTTAATGGCGAAGCCCTGACTTGGAACGTTGAAGTGAATCGCGAACAGGGCTTCACTTTGAATTCGATCCAGGGTGAAAACCGTTTGGAGATTTTGGATGCGGCGACGGGCCAAACCCAGGTGCGCACCTGGTGGTACGGTGGGCGGAGTCCCCGTCTCAAGGTCAGGGCCCGGGAACAGGGCGTGCGGTGGTCTTCCTGGGATTTGGAGGTGCTGGAACCCAGTGGCAAGCTGGCCGCCGGGCTGCAGGATTTTGAAAAATCTCATCCCGCTTCTGGTACCTATTCACTGCGCTGGAATGCCGGTGCCGCCTCGCCGTGGTGGTCGCCGGAAGACGCCCAACCACGCCTGCTGCAGGTGGATGTCATGCTGGATGGTGGCACGGACAAGGAGCGTCGCTGGCGCTTTGAAACCGTGATCCTTCCGGGTACCGGGCGCGTTCAGATCGGGAGTTTTGATGTGGAAGACTAGTTTGAGAATATGGGTTTTCGGAATGATGCTGCCGCTCTTCGCCCAAGCGCCTGTCGTTGCGCCACGGCCCGAGGCCCCGGCCCTTTTGCCGGGCGAAGGGCTGGCCGTGATCGGGCCGGACGGTGTAGTTCAGACCTATGGCGAGGCCACTCGGGAAATGCCCATGGGTAGTCTCGCCAAGTTGCTTTGGATGCGGTTGGAGGGCGATGAGTGGGCGGCTCTCGGGGTGGAATTTAAATGCACGGGCGAATGGAATGGCCACCATTGCTGGCTTGCGAAGGGCCATGGCCGAGTCAATTTGGGCAAGGCCTTGAAGGAGAGTTGCAATTTGGCCTTTTTGGCCTGGGTGCAAATGAGCGCCGAGCGCTGGCGCCGACATTATGGCGAAGGCGTGGCCCGGGTGCGTCTTGACGAGGTATTCGGTCCCTTCATGGGCAATCGCCTCAAGGCTGGCGATGGGCTACCTGAATTCGGCCCCGAGTGGATTGGCGATGGCGATCTCTTGCGAACCAGCCCCGAAGCCATGCTGAAGTGGATGATGGATCCTCACCAGGAAGAGGCCATGAGTCGCTGCCGGCGGCATCTCCTCGGCTTTGTGGGCAGCATGGTCAAGGATCTTCCCTGGTGGGCGAAGACGGGCACCGCCCCAGTGATTGGCGCGCCGGGCGAAACCTGCGCCTGGGTGGCGGGGAGCAACGAATTCGTTACCTGCGTGCTGCGCTTGCCCCGTGGCAAGGGCCGCTCCGATGGGCTGGAGCGTTTCCGCGCCCTCATGAAGATCCCCGATAAGAAATGATCCTGGCACTCGCGATACTATCGGCGCTAGCCCCGCCGCCTCCGGTATTTTCGGGTGATCCCGAGGCCGCCCTGCGCATCGAAGAGACCCTTCGCGCAGCCATGGGGGCCACGGCGGGCTACGGCCCTTGGCCCGATGAGCGTTGGGAAGTTCGCCTGCATTTGGATGCCGCCAGTTTTGAACGAGCCACCAAGGCCCCGCCTCAACGCGGCGCACAGTGGCTTGGCGAGGTTCTGCACCTGCGCCCCTGGGAGCAGCTCAAGCGGCGCGATCTCGGTGCCATGTTTCGCCATGAACTGACCCATCAGCGGCTCAAGGCGCGGCCTTTGCGCCGCTGGGAGGAGGAAGGTCGATGTCTGTACGCGGAAACCCATGTGCGGCCGCCCCTACGCTGGCCTGCGGCGCCCACCGCGGCGCTGCAAGACCGGCTGGATCGAGCCCTGGCCGGAGGCACCACGGCGGAACAGGGTTGGGCCTACCGGGCGCTCCGGGCCTGGAGCGCCGGAAAGCCACTGCCAGCTCCCCCGGCGCGACCCACGAAACAGGCCGAAACTTGGCGAAAGGAAGCCTTGAGCCTCATCGAACGGGTGGTGGTGATCTGGCCCCCGGAGCGGGTTCCCGCAGATCTTGAAATCAATGGGCAGCGTTTAGCTAATCAACGCGGAAATACCTTCTCCTTTTCGGGAGAAATCCGGTTTGGTGCGGGCTTTCCCTTGGGACCGTTGCAAGGATCGGTGCGGGCCACCCGGGGCGGTCGGGGCTGGAGTCTGCGCTGGAGCACCACGCCCGAGGCTTGGATCGCGGCAGCCACCGCCGGTGAATTGGGCAAGGATGCACCCTTCGAGGCCCGGCGTGCCTTGGCGGCGGTATTGAAGCTCTGGTTAGCCGGGCATCCCCAAGGCAATCACACAGATGGTTCGCTCTGTCCTCTCACCCATTGTGCCGTGGTTCGTGGCGAGGGCAGCTCGACGACTAAACAGGCCGTGCACTCGGCTCCCAATCTAGCCATGGATGCCCGCTGGGCCTTTTTCTGCGGGTCCAAGGGAGGCGTCTCCCTGAGTCCCCGCGAAGTCTGGGGCGACGGCCCCAGCAGCACGATGAAAGCGGAAGCGGTTCCCGAGGATCGCTGGGCCACCTGGACGCGCACCCTAACCGCACCCCAGGTGCGAATGCTGAAAGGCAGCGTGCCTCCAGGAATCAAATCGGGGCAGAAGGGAATGATGCTGGGCGGTTCAGGTCCCTATCCCGTGGAAGACCTCCGCCTTGCGGCAGGCCGGGCCTTCGGCTGGACGACCTGGCCTAGCAATGCCTGCGAAGGCGAACTGGATCCCCAGGGCTGCTTGCGACTCCAGGGCAACGGCTGGGGTCATAATGTGGGCCTTTGCCTCGCCTCTGCGACCTGGCAAGCCCGCCAAGGGCAAAAGGCCGAAGCCATTCTGGCCGCCGCCTTCGGTGCCGGGGTCGTTAAGTGACCGGGAAGCCTTGGTTCGTTTACCTTTTGCTTTGCGGGGATGGCACGCTGTACTGCGGCATCGCCTTGGATGTGCAGGCAAGGCTGGAAACCCATCGAGCCGGGAAGGGCGCCAAATACACCCGGGGGCGCAGCCCCCTGGAACTGGTGTTTATCGAACCTTGGGGTTCCAAGGGCGAGGCCTTGGCCCGGGAGCGAGCGATCAAGGCCATGCCGAGGGCTAAGAAGGTGGCCTTGGTGCTGATACCAAGTTGCCTTCAGAAAAATGGAACGCGATAGAGGCACGGGTCGCTTCGCAGAGAAACCAAGGAGGCTTCTCTGCCCCGACATCACAAAAAACGTTGTAAGCCAGGATGGAGGGGATGAACAGGATAAAGAGATATCACCTAGTCCTCGTGCTTCTCGTTCCCCTTTACCGGTGCTCCGGCCGGGGCTTCCATGGCGCTTACGCCTACGGCCATGATGGGCGCACGG
>JAIFMW010000041.1 GCA_020048105.1 Deltaproteobacteria bacterium
GGTGGTGAAGGTGTTCATCGCCCCCACCGCCCAACCCGGGAAACGCGTCTTCCAGGCGCGAAAGCCTGGCGGCAGTGCCGCAGGCACGGCTCATCTCGAAATCGTCCCCGCTGGCCGACTGGCAGGGGGGCTCGCCATCAAGCCCGGAGGCGCCCTCGCAGCCATTCCCCCCGCAACCCCCACGCCACCCCCCGCCCAACCCATGTCGGGCAGCCTTCCCGGCGGCAAACCCGCGCCCCTAAGCAAGGTGCTGACGGAGCCCGCGAAGCCAGGAACTCTTCTGGCGCTCGTGCCACCCGCCGACAAGAGCAAGAAAACGTTCGCAGCACTTCCCCTGGCGAAGCTCCGCGCGCCTGCCGTGGATCTGGTCAAGGTCCCCAAGGCAACGCCTGGTTTCTCCCGGATCGCTGGAATCTCGGGTGGCAAAGGCCTTAGCCGGATCGTGGATAAGGCCGCAAGCGCCCGCAAAGAGAAGGTGCTGGCCTGCACTGAGGGGCAGAAACTCCACCTCTCCAAGATCACCCTGGCCAAGCCGGACTATTCTCTGGTTGGGGTGAACACCAGCGGCGAATTCCAGAGCGATAGCGTGCCGGTGCTGCGCGATTCCACGCAGTTCACCTGGAAAGAAAAGAACCCAGGCACCTCGGAATATTTCGAACTGAGATTCTTCAACGCCAAGAACGGAAGTCCCATCAAAACCGTACGCATTCCTGGCAATCGCAGTTCGTTCGATGTGACCCCCGCATTCGTTCAGGAATTGGGAAGTCTGCGGCTCCTGCAAACCGTTCAAAAATTAGGCCCTTCGGCTGAAGGACTCCCCCTGGCCACCCTCAGCACAGGCCGCAAGGCCACCCTGGGCGCGACCCCCAAGGCCCTGAACACAGGCAAAACCGCGCCTGTTTCTCAACCATCTGGAGCGACAAAAGCGAAGACGGGCCCTGGCATGATCAGCGCGCCTGCATCTATGAGCAGTGTTCCGCAGATGGCACCGGATCCCGATATTCCGCAGATCATGCGCCAGAAGGCCGATGTGGTTTGGCAGGTGGTAGGGTTCCGCAGCTACCCCTGTCTTTCGCCCGAAGATCTGGCCGCGCAAATCAAGCTACCTGCACTGAGCCTGCCCCCCGATGGCAAACCCCTTCCGCTCCTGAATACAGGGCTCAACCTGAGCCCCGCGATACCGGCCTCGGCGACACCCAAACCCGCAAATTTGAACACTTTGAACCCAAAATCAGGGGCACTGAAAGCTCCCAATACTCGGCCCGCTAGCCTCACTCCCGTGCCCACCAAGTCCGGGGTGGGTTCGGCCTCCGCCACCCCACCCGGCCTCGACAAGGGCCTGGCTGCTCAGACCCAGATTCCAAACACGGCCGCAGAGATCCCCAAGGTCTACCAGACGGTGGCAGCGGAAGTGTCCCGCTCCGAACCCTGGCCCCTCAAGATGCCCGTCACGCCTCAGGGTGTGAACGCCAAGACCTGCACCATCAGCCAAAACGACGGCAAGGTGACCCTGGCGCCCAACAAAAAAGCCGAAGAAAGCACCAAGCCTGGGCGAGGCGGAAAAGCATCCACCAACCTGGATCAAAACACTTACACCCTGGATCAGGTTCGCCTTTTCGGCACCTTCGATCTGGGTCAAAAGGTGCCGTACCGCTTGATTCCATCCTCCATCAACAATCCTGCGGCCGAAGCCATTGCCAAAGCAGCCCAGGCTGTAAACGACGCCATCGCGGCCGCGACGTCCTCCCTGCCGTTGGGTGGAAGCAAGAGTTCCACCAGCAGCAATTCCAGCTCCACCTATACGACCACCATCAGCCAGGTCACGTTCAAGAACGTGTTCGTGGATTGGGGCGATGGCACCCTGGAGCCCTTCTCGGGTGCACCCCTCGACGAGCTTCACACGAATGGCACCGAGTTCAGCAGTACCTATAAAGTCGAACCCGGTACCTTCAGTCACCTCTACAAGCGCTCCGCGACCTACCGCGTGAAAGTCTTTGTCCTCTCGGATGAAGATATGGTCCGCGAAGGCATCGTGGGTGACGTGGCCCAGGGGCTGACACCCACCCAATCCTTCCAAGGCGTCTTCGCGCGGCTATCTTCCAAAACGTCTGGCAAAGCGACTCCAGCGTCGTTGCCCAGTGCTGGTGGAGCTAGGCCCACCCGCGGTCAAGCGAGCAAGGAGAAGCCCGCGGCCGCGCTAGCCAAAATCACCGCGCCTGCCTTTGGCACCCATGCGGGTGAGTTCCTGGACACTCGTCCCAGCGCTTCACAAGCCCTGGAGCGAGCCTACGTGGTGTATTGCCAGGACCTCATGGTGAAGGACCACGACGATCCCTGCATCGAATTGCCGGTGCATCTGGTTTCGGCCCACCTGGAATTCCCAAAGAGTGATCCAGCGGAACCCAAAAAAATCCAGGTGCAAGGTGGCGTGCCCCAGACCGCCAAGGCGGCTCAACAAGCCCAGATGGCCCCGAAAGGTGCCACGGCTCCCAAGCCACAAGCCCTGTCGGCCCAGATTGTGGGAGCTGCCAGCAAACCCGGATTGACCAGCCAGACCGCCACCTCGATGGGCGCCCAGGCCATGGGAGTCGCGTCCGGCTCGGCGCCTTCGCTCATGGAGCATGGACCTCTCCCCAGCACAACTTCCTGCAATCTCTTCTATTCGGCGCTGACCCGGGTGAAATACTACGGCCATGGTTTGGTGCGCGTGGTCTGGAAGGTGGATGGGCGCCAGATCAATGCCTTAGAGCTGCCCGTAAAATCCCCCAAGCGCGTGGGCCTCACGGCTGAGGAAGCCCAGACCTGCAAGAACCCATTGCTCGGTGAGTTGACCATCCCCTCCCCGGCCCTGCCGGTGGATACCTTAGGCCGTCACATTGCCACCGTGGAAGCCTACGTGCTCCCCGACAAGAGCGGGGATCTCGATCTCGAGGATTTAACAGCCATCGCCAATCTCTCCATGGGCACTGCCCTTTCCAAACCCATGTCACCACGACTGGCCCACACGCTGGCCAGTAGCGGCGGCAGAGGCGGATCGGGCAAACCTCCGGTGCGCCTGGGCCTGTTGAATCCCAGCCAGGCCTCAGGGCAACCAGCTTACGTGGCCCTGAATCAGGGCGGCAACTTGGCCTCGCTCCCCACCATCCAGCGCGAGCCCAGTGGCGCCCTGTTGGGTCAGCTCCATCTGCAGCCCCCCTATCGCGTGGAAACCCAGGCCACGTACGAGGTCAAGCCCACCAAGGGCGACACAATCTGCAACCTCTACTTCCCCACCAAGGGCGGCACCTTCCCGATCACCAACCTGGGGAAATCCCTCACGCTCACTCCCGATGGGCCTCTGCAAAAGGCCAGCGGCGAAGGTCTGCTGGTCTTTGGATTGAAGGCGGGCACCGCCCCGGACACTATTTTCCCTTGCCCCCTCAGTGTGACCTTCAGCGGATGGCAGGTGGATGGCGTCACCGTAGCCAAGGGCAAAATTGCCCTCGAACCCAATCAGGCCTACAACGGCCCTGGCGTTAATGGCACCCTCCGCAAGGTCCGGGGTGAGATCACAGGCAAAGACAACCTCCAGGATATGTTCGCCACCCTGCGCCTGAGCCCCACGGATACCGCCCTGGTACTCGCTTCGGATGGCAAGCTGAGGCCCACCTGGGAAGCCGAAGCTCCGGTCACCACCAAGGGAGATTGGATCGCCACGGGCCTCAACATGGAAAACACCTGGCTAGGACCCACGCCTTGGGTCTTCTCGGCCAAGGGCCTGACCATCGATCTTTCTGGAGTAGAAGGCGTCAGCCCCAAGGGCGGCAAATCGCCCGAATGGGTGGGCGTGGATCTGGGCACCGTGAGCGTGATTCCCGCAACCCTGGGTTCAGCGGGGGGCAAATGGAACAAGCCACTGCCCAATCCCACCGATTGGTCCATTGAAACCCTGGGCGTCAAGGGCACCGTGGATGTGGGCCCCTGGGAACAGGACTACATGAACGGGCATCTGGCCATCGCCAGCATCCATTTCAAGGCCAAGGATGGCCACTACTGGGCCGATCACAAAGGCGTGGAAATCCGCTCGCCCTGGTTCAAGGATCCCATTGTGGGCGATGCCAGCTGGGTGCGCATGGAGAGTGGTACCTACAAGCTGAACCTGGACAAGATTCACGAGGCCAAGCGGCCCACCTTGGCCGGGGGTCCCATGGCCATGGAACCCTTGGAACTGCAGTTCACCAGCATCACTGATGGTGGATTGCTGATGCAGGGCCGGGCCCGCATTTCCCTAAGGACCGAGGACAAGCCCCTGGCCACCTTCGATGTGGATCGCGTGGGCTTTGGCATGAACGGTCTGCTGTATTTCGGCAACGATGGCGCCCGCAGCGCCAAGGTCACCCTCAACCGCGCCAGTGTCCTGGGGCCCACGCCGGCAGATTTGCAGGATGTGATTCTCACGGGTGGCAATGCCAAGGAAACGCCCCTCGATTTAAAGGTGAACGCCAAGCTCCGCCTGTCGGAGAACCCCGTGATTCCGGGCACCCCCGTGACCATGAACTTCAACCTTAAGTCCACGGGCACTCCCGGTGCCTTCACGGCGCCCGAAGTAAAGGTGAGCCCATTCAGCATGGACGTGGCCTTCCCCCTGGGATCGCCCTCCATGAAGGCCAAGATCAATACGAATTACCAGCCCGGTGGCGCCGCTGCCGGCGCACCCGCCATGCCCAGCAACCGCTTCAGCGGGGAAGTGGACCTAGCCATGTTCGGTGGCGCGCCCGTGAAAGCTCAGTTCGTGCTGGGCTACGACCAGGGCAAGGACTACTTCGCCACCCGCGTGGATGTGCCCCTGGGACCCAGTGGCGTCGTGATCATCCCTGAGATCATGTCCCTTTACCGCCTGAGTGGTGGCTTCGCCTATAACTTCGGCGTGGATGTCTTCAAGGACGGCGGCTCCATCCTGAATGTCAAACCCGATTTCAAGGGCGAAACGCTGTTCCTGGCGGGCGCTCGGGTGGGTTCTGGAGATGGCTTCATCTACACCCTGGATGGTCAGTTGGTGATCCGCAGTTCCGGTGCCGCACGCATGGATTTTGGCGCCTGGCTGATGGCCCGCAATCCTTCGGGCAACGCACCGCTGCGGGGCTGCCTGGAATTTGGTGGCGGCAATTTCGACGGGCGCATGTGGGGCGGTTTCAGTTTCCTGGGTGACACCGTGGCTCTCGATCTGGGCGCCAGCGAACAAACCGCCGCCTGCAGTCTGCACTTTGGCGGCGGCAACTGGCGCATCTATGCGGGCGACAAGAACGGCCAACGCATCGTGGGTCGCCTCATGGGCAGTTCCGTCAACGCCTACCTGATGCTGGGCAATGAAGTGGGCTTGGCAGTGGGCGGCGGCACCAGCTGGTACTTCGGCGCCGGCGTTGGCGTCAAGGCTTATGCCAAGGGCTACATGGACATGGGCCTGCAGATCACGCCGCAGCCCAAGATTATTGGCGATTTCGGCGCGGGCATGGAGGCAGGCGTTTGTGCTTTCGGCGCTTGCGTCACCGCCGGGGTCAATGCCGCCGTTCACGCCGAGGCAATGCCGATCTCCATTTCGGCTTCCTGCTGCGTGGATCTGCCCTGGCCTCTGGGCGATATCTGTTTCACCGTGAAGATGTGAGGTTGTGATGCGAACGCTGATGATGATTGCCCTGAGCTGCACCCTTGCGGCCCAGGCACCCACCCGGCGCCCCGCCCCGGATGGCGCGCTGCTCGT
>JAIFMW010000010.1 GCA_020048105.1 Deltaproteobacteria bacterium
TGGAAGGACTCCAGGTCCACTCGCTGGAGGAAGGCATGAACCTGGGTGCCGAATTTCTTGCCACCCTTGGGACCACCCGGCAGCGTGGTTTCCTTCACATCCTCTGCTTCGTATCCATCGCTCCCGATTCGCTCCAGGCCTTGCTGCAGGCCCGAATAGCTAAACACCCACGTGGGACAACCGCGACGACGCAAGGTTTGAAAATCGGGCCGAGCCAAGGGGCCCGGCAGGCGAAGATTCCAAGGCAGGGAAGGAACATGACTCTCCGGGATTCCCTCCGCTCGTGGCGGAACTCGTTCGATTCCCTCGTGTGTCCGAGGAGCTTGCGCAGGCCCCAGCAGGGACTGTAGCCGAAGATTCACCGTGCGGTAGAGGCCCACTTTGGGATTGCCGGACTTCTCGAAACTGCCCAGCGGAGCAGGTTCATCAGCCCCGGGGACGTAACGGGGCACCAGGATCTGGGCTTCGGCCCGGGTCAAGGCCACATAGGCTAAGCGTTCCCACTCTTCCTGAGTCTCCGCATCGATCCAGGCCCGAACCTCCGCGGGAGCGGCCTTCACCGAACCCACCCAGGCTCGGCGCTCACGGCCCCGATGGTAGCGATGAACTAGGCCGCCCTTGCCCTTGCCCGTGCCCCCAAAGAGCATCACGATGGGCGCCTGAAGGCCCTTGGCTTTGTGCATGGTGAGGATCTGCACCGCTCCGCCCTGCCGCTCCAGACGCTGGGTTTCGCCGTCTTCCACCGAAGGCCGATCCTGCCCATCGATCCAGCGCTGAACCTGAATGGCCAAGTCGGCGAGCGTGCAATGCCCACCGAGGGCTTCCTGCTGAAGAAGTTCCAGAATGTGCTGCAGGTTGGTCAGCGTGCGCTGATTTTCCTCGAGAAAGAGAAGGCGCTGACTCAGGCCACTTTCGGCGACCAGGCGATTGAATAGTTCGCCAAAACGGCCGGTCTGGGCCAATTCCCGCCAGCCAAACAGCAACGCCAGAATGGGATGACCTTCCGGCAATTCCCGCGCCCCTTCCGCTTCCGTGAAGGACAACCCAAAGAAGGGTCCCAACAAAGCCTTGGCGCGTCGACATTCATCGAAGGGCGAGTCGATGGCCAGCAGGATATCCCGGCAGGCCGCGGCCTCCGGCCCATCGAAGAGCCCGTTTTGCCGATAGAGCATCGAAGGAATGCCCACTTCCTTCAAAGCCTGAGCGATGGGCCGTCCTTCCTTGAGGGTTTGCGTCAGCACAAATACATCTTCATAGCGCAGCTGGGTCGGGCGACCCGACCCGTTAAAGTGGGCGACGGCGAGTGTTTCCCTAAGGGCCTCGGCCAGGGCACGAGCCGCCTGAAGCTTGGTGTTCCTCGCCTTTTCTCGACCAACGGCTACATCCACCATGCGTAGGGCAGGAAGGTCCTGATTCTCGGCGTTCGTTATGCGCAGTAACGGTCTGCCGCAGGTGACCGGATGCCGGTAGTGATCCGCGTTGGCTCCCGAGAAGAAAACCGTGCCTTCGGATTCCCGAAGCAGGGCATTGGTGACTTGGATGACGCTCGGGGTCGATCGGAAATTTTGTTCCAGCACCAAGGGCTCGCGCCCGGTCTGAGCTTGAAGCGCTTGGAGCGCGGCCTCGTAGGTGGGCAAATCGCCCCCGCGAAAGCCGTAGATCGCCTGCTTGGGATCGCCCACCAGAAACAGCCGATGACCACCGGGAGAATTCAAGAAAACTCGGCTGAAGATGCCCCATTGCTGGCAGTCCGTGTCCTGAAATTCGTCGATCAGGGCGATCTCGAAGCGTTCACGAAGACGCTGCACTAGGCCTTCGCCCTGGGGGCTTTCCAGGGTTTCGGCGACCTGGGTGATCATGTCGTCGAAGTCGTAGAGGCCTTCTTCTGCTTTCGCACGCTGCAATTCCTGGCGCAGCGGGGGCAGGAAGGCCGCCACCAGGATGGCCTTGAAATTGACCAGCTCGGCCACGGCCCTAGCCAACCGTGCCGCCTCCCCTTCCAGGCCCTCGACACAAATCTTTTCGAGGGAATCGATCCGCTTCCCGAGCCAATCTTTATCTACCCAGAACTGCTCCGGCGAGTCGGATTCCAGCGAGGGTTTCAAACGTTCCAGAATCGCTTTGAGGCAGTTCCCGATGGCGACGTGGCCTTCTAAAAAGCCCTCGCGCACCGTCCCACGCTTATCTAGAAAGGTCTGCGCGAGATCCTCGGGGAAAGCTTCCAGAAAGCTTCGCGCATCCGTGAAGATGGGCAGATCCAAGCCATCGACTTCGCGGAAGGCCTCCTGGAGTAATTCCTTCAGCCCCGACACGCCACCTTGGGTGCGCAAGGCCACTTCCAAAAGCCCCTTTTGCGCGGTGGCATAGTGCGTTCGCAGCAGAGTGGTGAAGGCCCGATCAAAGGCTTCTTCACTGGCGATGGCTTCTTGCTTAAAGAGCCGACCGCCCTCAAAGGCCGCGTCCTGGAGCACCTGCTGGCAGAACCCGTGAATGGTGGAAATGGTGGCCCGGTCAAAGCTCAGTAGAGCCTTTTTCAGGAGTTCCACCCGTTCCGGCGTGAGCTCCCAAAAGGGTTGGCCTTCGGAAACCTTGTCGGTAGAGAGAGCGATCAACTCGGCCAGCTTTTCCCGGATTCGCGCCATCAATTCGAGCGTTGCCTTCTTGGTAAAGGTGACCACAAGAATTTTTTCCAGCTCTACACCCTCGAGCAGCAGCTGGATTACCAAGTGTTCAAGGGTAAACGTCTTGCCGGTGCCCGCACTGGCCTCAATGACGCAATGGGAGGATCCGATATGCTCCAGGAGTTCGGGTTTTGGGTAGCGGACCATCAGTTCGCCTCCCCTTCGAGAAAGGGGAACACCATGCTCAAAAAAGCTCCGAGTCGAGCCTCGGCCAAGGCTCTTGGCTCCGGCGGCGGCGCGTACCGGGTGGGGTCGGGAACAGGTCCCTTGAGAGTGCTGATGGAGGAACGCCCAGATTGTTCCAAGGCTTCTTCCACAAAGGCCAGGATGGAATCTGCCGTTAGATCCTGTTTTCCCCAGCAATCCAGCACCGCTTCGATGGGAAAGAGCACTGCATGATTTCCCATGAGCAGATCTTCGATCCAGGCCGCCAATTGGGCTTGGGCTTCTTCTTGGGTCAAGGCCGGAAACCAGAAGCAATGCTCTTGCGTGGCCTCGCTCGAACCTTTCACTTTCTTGGGGGTTTCGAAGACGAACCTTGCGCGATGGTCCTCGTGGGTGGGGTCCACGCAGGCCAGTACCAGGTGATCGAGGAAGGCGCCGAGCGCCTTTCGGCGAATAGGGGCCATTCCCGAAGCACTGGGTGGTGGGCCTGTTTCCAGAAAGAGGGAACCGCCCAATTGCACGCGGAGATCGCCGCTCAGTTCCACCTTGCGAGGCTGCCCTTCAATAGGGATGGTGAACGCAAGCACGGGTAGCGCGTGATCGATCACGTTCGTTTGTAAGCGGCTCGTGCCCAGACGCCAAGTGATCGGCACCGCCCCATCCGCACAGCCACGAAGGTATTCGGTCCAGGCTTGAATGGGCTTCAGGTTCTTGCCCTTTTCGACCTCGGAAAAGACCCCGAAGGGTGCCCCTCCTTCATCCTGCAGGCGCCGCACACAGCGGTCGTAAACAGCCTCAGCACCTTCATTCCCGCGCAAGGAGGCGAGCACCACTTCCCGTTGCAGCGACCAGGAATCCAGAAATTCGCTTTCGAAAAGTTCGTCTTCCACGGAGGCTCGGTCCTCCAGATCCCGGTTGCGAAGCCCCAGACGAACGGCGGCCGCGCCGGATAGCGGGCATTCCAGGAAGGTCTTAAGATCCTGAAGGCTGAGACGGATGATCTCTTTTTCAGTTCTGAGCCCCGGAACTTCGGGTGAAGCTAGGGCCGTCCGAAGCAGGGCTCGGTGCTCCAGAGCCATTTCGCCGAGACTTTGCGGCAGAACGATTCGGTGGCTCCGAGCCTCAGCGCCTAGCCACAGGGCGCGTGCTTCGGCCTCCGCAATGGCCGAATAGGCCTGCAGCCTTGGCGAGATGGAATCCCCTGCAAACCATTCGGGAAAATACGCCGGGTCGAAACGACGCAGGGGATGGGTTTCCAAAAATGGATCACCTTGGCTTGTAGGCGCCCATTCCGGGGCAAGGTAATCGCCCATCAAGGACCGAAACTCCTTGAAAAGCCCTGAGGGCTCCAAGGCCTCGCCACTCAGTTCATCCAGGGCGACATAGCTGAGCACTAGGTGATCCCGGGCCGAAAGCAGCATTTCCAGAAATAGGTATTTCTCCTTTTCGGTTTGGCTCACATCGCCCGGGCGTCGGTCCTTGGCGCGAAGATCCAAGGCGCTCCGAGTGGCTCGGGTGGGGAAACTGCCTTCCCCAAAACCCATGAGGAACATGGCCCGGAAGGGAATGGCCCGCATGGTGGCGGTGGTCGCAATGACCACGCCTTTGGAAAGATTGGCGGGCTGTTCGTCCTTCAAGCGTTCCAGCGCTTCCAAAGCCAAGTGCCGGGCGGCAACGAAATCCACGGCGGGCATGGCCAAACACTCCGGGGCACGATCGAACAGGCGATCGAGAAAGGTGCGAATTCGCTCCAGGGCCTTCAGCACCGCTTCGGCTTCCTCGCCCTCATCGACCTCCAACCATTTTTCCAAATAGCGCCCGAGGGTTTTCATCCAGGTGCGGGGGTCTTCCTTGCGGTGAAGCAGGCTCTGCGCATCGACACAGAGGCCTCGAACCAGAACCATGAAAGTAGCCGCCGGAAGCGCATCCTTGGCCCCATTCACCCGATACGACTCAGCCTCCAGGTGGAACTCAGAATCGTCGGCCATGAAGGACCCGAGGGCTAGGCGCTTGAGTCCCTGATCCCAGTTCAAGACATCTCGCTCCAAGTAGGTGCCCTGCCACGCCGCCTGGTCCGCACCTCGGACAATGCCGAACTCTTCGCACCAGCGCCCCCAGGTGCTGCCATCGAGATCGGGAAAACGGCGCTGAAGCCCCGGGTGCTGCAACACTCCCAGCAAGGCAGAACGGGTCAACCCAGAGGTGGGCAGCGCCAAGAGCAATTCCACGGCTTCCAGAGTCTGGCGCATGATCGGCAGCGCTCGATCACTCTGCACCATGGGAATGTGGTGCGTTTCATGGAAGGCAGCCTGGAGATGGGCCCGGTAGGCCTCCTGATCGCCCGAGGGGATCACCACCGCAATATCGGAAAAGCGCAGGGGAGTTTTAGACGCGCCGTGGGCCTCCATCAGCCGCCATATGTCCGTGGCCACGATCTCGGCTTCGCGGCGGGGGCTTGGACAGGCCAAGCAACGAATACTGCCATCCGGCTGCGCGTGCCCCTGGGAGGATTCCTGGAAATGCAGGATATCTCGCTGCATCTGGCCCAACAGCGTCGGCTGGAGTGGCATTTCAAAGGCAGGTGTGAAATCGCAATCGCTCACTTCATTGAGCAACCGGATGTTTTCCCGGCCCGGGCGACCCCAGAGTCGCAAGGCCTGGGGGCCGCTGGAGGCAAGGCCATAGAAATCCTCGGTTTCCTCAGTGTTCTCATCCCAAGCGCCAAGCCTGGCCATCTCCCGGGTGGGAAGTTCGGACCGAAGAGCGTTCCGATCCGTGGTGAGGTCTTCCCAAAATTCACCGCAGGGATTCAGGGCATAGATGTGCAGCGTGGTGGATTCAAGGGGACCAAAGGCCCGGTAGATCTCCTGATATGCCTGGGC
>JAIFMW010000179.1 GCA_020048105.1 Deltaproteobacteria bacterium
TATACACCTACCTGAGCCTCTGCCTGCAAGGTGAGGTCTTCTACTGCTCCACAATTATGGTCAGCGCTCGCGTGCACACCGCCTCAAACACGGGTGCCATGGGTGACCAGCGCTTTTCTTCCTTCGACACCCCCCTGGTTCGCTTTGAGGCAGACATCGCCCACGACCAGGAACTTGCGGCCCTTGTGCAAAGCGTCCGACGTGCCTTCGCTACACCGCATAGCACCATGCAGCGGTGCCCAGATCACCTACGTCCCGTGGTGGCGAGCCTCGTCGCTAAATGGAATACGCAAGGGGCCCGGGTCGTGATTTACGGGGCGTCAATGCACACTGCCCAGCTATTTGAATGGACCACTCTGAGCGAGGCATCAATCGTTGCCATTGCGGATAAGGACATGACACTTCATGGATCCCTCCTCCATGGGCACCCGGTGATATCTCCAGCGGACATCACAGGGGTAGGCGCAGAAATCATTCTTGTCTCGTCGCAGCGCTATCAGGAAGAGATTTGCGACGAGTTGGCAAAGCTACCCGGCACCTTTGAAGTAGAAACACTCTACCCACGAATCTCCCACCCTTGAACTCGCGACGCGACGACTCTCCTTCAAGATGGTTCTTCAGAAAAGTGGAAATGGCTCGCCTCATTCCCTTACCGGCTACCGCTGCGCGGTCAATTCCAAGGAGCGGTTGGAGCCCGCCGGGCCTTAGGTTGGTACCGCTCCCGCCGCAGGAATCTGAACGCGAGCCAAACCCCTTCCCGCGAACATCAGCGGGGAGCTTTTTTTCTCCACATATCCCGGTAGGCCTCCTCCACTGCACGGGTATAGAGCTCCGGATTTCCCGCCGGGGAGACTGCGATGCGGGCCCGAAGACCCTGCCGGAGCTGAGCCAGGGCTTCCAAGTCCGCAGTTTGTCGAACAGCCAGCTCGAGGTACTCCACCTCGTTTTCTGCGATCCAAGCATCCAGTTCCAGGGCATGGAGAATGGCTCCCGAAATCCGGCTTGGTAATTTGTTCCCCAGCATTGTGACCACCGGCGCTCCCATCCAAAGGGCTTCCCAGGTAGTGATGCCGCCATTTTGGGGGAAGGTGTCCAGCACGATATCCACCTCGTTGTAAGCGGCAAGATGCTCCTGATGGGAGGTAAAACCCCGCAAAAGAATGCGCTCCGGGGCGATATCGTGCCTAGTGAAGGTGGCTCGCATCTGCGCCTGGATCCCTGGGTCATCCAAGGCGCCGTCTTTCAATAATAGCTTTGAATGGGGAACCGTCCTTAGGATCTGCGCCCACACCTCCAGCGCGGCCAAGGTGATCTTCATGTAGCGGTTCAGGCTTCCAAAGGTCACGAACCCTCGGGTGCGGGCCGGCAGATCCAGGACTTCAGGCGCATAGGCCGGAGCCTCGAAGGTAAGGCAACACGGCAAATCATAGGACGCCTCGGCGAACAGGGTTCGCACCTCTGGAGGAATGATCACTGGGTCTGTGAACTGATAGTCGATCATGGGAAGCCCCGTGCCCCCGCCATGCCCCCAGGCGGTGACCTGGACGGGCGCTGGCTTGCGAGCAAAAACCAACAACCGATTTCCTTCGGAATGCCCAGATAGATCGATGAGGATATCCACGCCATCGGCCCGGATCAGGGATGCCATTTCATCGTTAGAAAGTCCTGCCGTGGGTCTCCACACATCTGCAGCGCCCTGGAAACCTCGGGTCAAGTCGTCCTCCACAATGGTGCCTGAGTAGCAGATGATCCGGAACTCCTTCCGGTTGTGGCGGAACAGCACTGGCCCAAAACAAGATGCAGCGGAGTGGCGCTTGAAATCCGCGGACACGTAACCCAGAACAAGTGGCCGTGAGGGTTCTCCATCCCTGGTTCCAGCCTGAATAGGAGTGGGTAGGCCCTTCGTCTGGGCCAGGAAATATTCGTGGCGCGCCCGTTGATGGGCCTGGAAATCCACTTCCGGAAGGTAATCCATGACGAAAATTTTGTTCGAGCCGACTTTGGCATGATCAGGTTGGATGGCCAGGGCCTTGTCGTAACTGGCAATGGCCTCCAGGTGGCGGCCAAAACGATGCAAGGCTGTGCCGCGGCTCATGAGCGCTTCCACATGGTTCGGTTGGAGGGCAAGGGCAAGGTCATAGCTGGCCAGCGCCTCATCCTCTCGGTGGAGCCACACCAAAGCGGTGCCGCGGTTCATGAGCGCCTCCACCCAATCCGGTTTGAGGACCAAGACTAGGTCATAGCTGGCCAGGGCATCCAAAGGCCGTTTGAGCTCCAATAGCACCGTACCCCTGTTCATGAGCGCATCCCCATGATCAGGTTGGCGGGCCAGGGCGCGATCGCAGTCGGCCAGCGCCCCTACGGGGTGCCCCAGTGCCAACATGACATTGCCGCGATTGGAGAGGATATCCGGGTTATCCGGTTGGATAGCAAGGGCCTGATCGAGGCTGGCAAGGGCTTCCAGTGGACGCTGGAGGTCCATCAGCACATTGCCGCGATCCATGAGAGCGCTGGCGTTCTCTGGTTGAAGAACCAGTGCCCCGTTGAAACTGGCAAGGGCATCCAAAGGGCGTTGGAGATCGCGCATGGCCCTGCCCCGGTTCAGGTGCGCCTCCACATTATCCGGCTGAAGGACAAGCAGCCGATCAAAACGCGCAACCGCTTCCCCTGGTCGGTGAAGGTCCCGCAGAACGATTCCACAATTCAGAAGCCCTAGGGGAAGATCAGGGCTAATGACCAGGACCTGCTCCAAGTGGGCCAGAGCTTCCTCGTACCGGTGGGTAAGGTGCAATACGGTGGCGCGGTTGGCCAGAGCGTCGGTCCATTGGGGCCGGAGGGTCAAGGCTCCTTGATAATCTGCAAGGGCCGCTTCGTAGCGACCCTGACCATGCATGACAAACCCGCGATGATATAGGGCCTCTGGAAAGTCCGGCTGATTGGCGAGCGCCTGATCGAAACGGGCTAAGGCCTCCTGGGGCCGATTCATCTCCCCCAGAGCGATGCCAAGATTTAGGAGAATGCCCGGATCCTCCGGATTCATCGCCAAGGCCCGTTCGAAACTGACCATCGCATCCTCGGACCGATTGAGTTCCTGCAGGATGAGGCCACGATTCAGGAGGGCATCCGGAGCCTCAGGATGAATGGCTAGCAGCTTATCCAGGCTGGCCAAGGCCTCCTCATTCCGATGGAGGCTATGGAAAGCCAAGGCGCAATTCATGAGCGTTTCTGAATGATCCGGCTTGAGTATCAACGAATACTGGTAATGGCGCAGCGCCTCATCGGACCGGTTGAGATTCCATAGGGTGATGCCCATATTCAGGTGCGCCATAGCGGATCTAGGATTCAGCCTTAGAGCCTCAGTAAGAAACTGGGCCGCCGCCTGAAAATCTCCCCGCTGGTTCTTGAGGACTCCCAGCAGATGGATAGCGACGAAATGATTGGGTTCCAAGCCCAGGATTGTGGTGTACAGGGTTTCGGCGTTTTCTAGCTCGTTTCGCTGATGGGAGTTTATGGCTACTTCCAGCAGGGAAGCAGTATCTTTGATGGGTTCCCTTTGGTTATCGACGGGCTCAATCACGAGGGCGCTCTCCCTAAGCCGTTGCGCAAAAGCAACTTGGTCATTCTGGCAGTGGTCCTGCAGAAGGGACCGCTACAAAAAATAGCCAGAACTGCGCTGATTATTTTGGGTTCTTCGTGGATTTCCGGAAAAGCCCTTATCGTGGCTGGTTTCGGCCCATCGGAATTACCGAATCCTCTCATGTCGGCGTGTACAAGCAATTTGAGTTATGAAGCGAGCTCATCTACCTCGGGTTCACGCACGCCAGCCGGAGGGACACATTCAATTGGAATGGGGGCCCAGGCTCATAATCCATTTGGCCGCCTCAAGCAGGTCCAGACATACATGATCGGGCTGAGCCTGGACCGGGTCTTCTCTCGTTTCGATGATGGGCGCCTCGTGTTGCCCCGTCTTCACCCAGATGGTGCGGCAACCGGCCCTCTGGCCCGCAAGAAGGTCCGTGGGACGGTCCCCAACCATGAAACTCCTGGACAGATCGATCCCATGCTCCTCCGCTGCTTTCAGCAGCATCCCGGGGCGTGGCTTCCGGCATTCGCAAGTTTGGCGGTAAACAGAAACGGTGGCCTTGGGGTGGTGAGGGCAGAAATAGAAACCATCCAAGGGTGGTGCTCCCTTCAGAACCAGGCGCGTCTCAACTTCGGCCTCCAGGACTCGCACTCCGGCTTCATCCAGGAGACCGCGGGCCACCACGGTCTGATTACTTACCACCAGCAGGGCATAGCCCGCTTCCTTCAACATTGCCAGTGCCTCCACGACGCCAGGGAGAATGCGGATCTCGGAAGCGTCCGTCAGGAGTTCCACGTCTTCGACGAGGACTCCATCTCGATCCAGAAAAACCGCCGGGGAGAAACCACTTCCCATGGAAAACTCCTTCGAGGTATCTTCCCACTAACGATATAAGAAGTGCCATTTTTGCCGGATGCCTGAAGCATCCTAGCTACGAAGAGCTTCTCCAATGGCACCGCTTTTGCTCCTAGGCTCCACTTCCGTAAGGTTTTCCATGACCCTTCAAACACTTGTCACTGGCGGAGCGGGCTTCATCGGGAGCCATCTGGTCGAGCGACTCCTGCGGGACGGCCACCGTGTGAGGGTCGTGGACAATTTTTCCACGGGCCGGGAGGAGAACCTCGCAGGCTTTGTGGATCACCCCAATCTCCAGGTAGAGAACTTGGACGTGGCCAATTTTACCCGTCTCTTGCCGCTCATGCAGGGAGTCGACTGGGTCTTCCACCTGGCTGGCCTTGCCGATATCGTCCCCTCCATCCAGCATCCATTGGCCTACCACGCAACCAATGTGGATGGCTCCATGGCGGTGGCTGAGGCGGCGCGACTCTCGGGCGTGAGCCGTTTAATCTATGCCGCCTCCTCGACCTGCTACGGCCTTCCAGACACCGTACCCACCCCAGAAACAGCACCGATTCGCCCCATGTACCCCTATGCCCTTTCGAAGTACATAGGCGAGGAGATCATTCTCAACTGGCACAAGATCTACGGCCTTCCAGCAATTTCTCTCCGTTTTTTCAATGTCTATGGCCCCCGTTCCCGAACCACCGGAACCTACGGTGCGGTCTTCGGCGTCTTCCTCGCCCAGAAACTTGCTGGAAAGCCCTACACGGTGGTTGGCGATGGTAAGCAAACCCGGGATTTCACCTACGTCACAGACGTGGCCGACGCTTTCGTTAGAGCTGCCCAGTCCACGGTCAGCGGCGCAATATTCAATGTGGGGTCCGGGGGAACGTACAGCATCAATTCCCTGGTGGAGCTCCTGGGAGGCAACGTAGTCCATGTTCCCAAACGCCCCGGAGAGCCTGATTGCACCTTCGCCGACACACGAAAGATCGAAGAGGTCCTTGGCTGGGAGGCCCAGGTGTCCTTTCGGGACGGCGTCGCCAGAATGCTCGAACACATCGAACTCTGGCGCAACGCACCGGTATGGGACACCGCTTCGGTAGAAGAAGCCACCCGCGACTGGTTCAAGTTTCTGAGTAAGTGAGGGCTCCCATGGTCAAACCCGAAGCCCTTTCAAAATTCCTCTCCATGGATGCTTTGGCCGAACACCTCGCCTCCACCCGAGAAGGGCGGAGGGTCGTCCACTGCCATGCCGATTTCGAAGTGATCCATCCCGGGTACGTGAATTACCTGGAAGAGGCG
>JAIFMW010000183.1 GCA_020048105.1 Deltaproteobacteria bacterium
ATTCGTTTTGACCCCACCAAGACCAGCTACGACACGCTGCTGCGTTTTTTCTTCCGCATGCACGATCCCACCACCCTCAATCGGCAGGGCAACGACCGCGGTAGTTCCTATCGCAGTGCAATCTTCTTCCATAACCCCGAGCAGAAGCACATCGCAGAGAAGGTAAAGGCAGAAGTGGACGCCTCCGGCAAATGGAAGAGTCCCATCGTCACTGAAATCACTGCCGCTAGTTCATGGTGGAAGGCCGAGGAACACCACCAGGATTATCTTGAAAAACACCCAGGCGGGTATACCTGCCATTACGTACGGGACTAGTTGCAACAGGGCGCGATCGCTTGAGTCTTGCGTTTCAGACCAAGGAAGGGTTTGGCCTCTATTTGGCAGGCCAAGATTTCATCCTGAAAAGCGGCGCTCTTTTTGATTTCGTCGACAAAGCTCTTGGCCAGTATTTCCCCAGCAACGAGATCCGTGGGGAAATGCACTCCGGCAAGAATGCGGCCCCAGGCCGCCCGATGAGCGTAGTCAAAGAGTGCCTGTCGAGCCCCAGGGAATATTTCCGCAAGAACCTCGGCTTCCATAAACAGATATAACGCGTGACCGCTGGGGTAGGAAAAGCCTTCTGGGGGGGGGATACAAGGCAGCACCCGCGCATCCATTCTGAAAGGACGGGGTCGCTGGAAGGGTGTTTTGGCTGCCGCGCTGATCGGACCCAATTCCTTCCCAATATTGCGAAATAACACCGCAAGACGGGGAAGCTTGGCTTCCACAAACCACGGCCCAAGGGTTTCAGAAAAATTCCAGACAGTGCCGACATGCACCGCCTTGGCCCAGGCTATTGATTTTGGTGTGCGCCAACCCTGGACTTGTAGTACGGCCTCCAGATCGGCCGCCGCAGCCAAGGAGCCGGGAGCGGGCGGAGGGGGAATGGCCGCCACAAAATCAACCTTCGATCCCACCAGGAAACGTGGAACCAGAGGCGTTTCAGCCTGAATAAAGCCAAGGGAACCCAGCACGAAGGCTAATGAAATTCCCCATGTGTTCAGCATGTGCATGATGATCTTCTCCCAAAACCCAAACCGCTAGCCCTTGCGCCTCAACCACACCGCCGCGATCAGCGAAGTTAGCAACCCCGTCACCCACGTTCCAAATACCCCAGAAAAGGCCGCGGGCAATGGCTTCTGCCAGGGAGCTTGAGCCCGGATCAATTCGTCAATGCGAGCCAAATTGAGTCCATCCTGGGCCATTTTCATGCGGCCGATCCTTTCCAAATCCTGGAAATACGATGGAAAGACAACCGTAGTAAGGAGCAGGCTGCCCCCGAAAATGATCATCGAACCAAGCACGGAAATGGCCACGCCAAACACGACCTGTCGGCCATAACCCGTGTGAGCAGCCGTTTTGCGGAGCCCCCAGACCACCACCACAATCTGAATAGGAATCACCATCCAGAAAAGGGGAAACGTTGCCGGATCCCGGTGCCAACCCACAGATACCCAGATAAAACTCCAAGCACTCACCAGGATGCCCAGAAGGAGTCCTGCCGTAAGAGTTGGGTTCATGGTCGCCTCCGGCCTCGAATGTACAGGAAAAAGACACGGAGCGCCTTGGCTCCGTGTCTTTTCTTGAGAGTGAAAAAAATCAGCCGTTCTTTTGAACGAAGGTTTCCATGAAGGCCACCAGGGTCTCCACATCCTTAACACTGACGGCGTTGTAGGTGGAAGCGCGGATACCACCCACATCGCGATAGCCCTTGAGGCCAACCATACCGGCCTTCTTGGCTTCGCTCACAAAGGCTGCGGTGAGCTCTTCGGTGGGCAGGAAGAAGTCGACGTTCATGGTGGAACGGTCGGCCACTTCGGTGACGAAGGGCTTGAAGAAGCCTGCGTGCTTGTCCACACAACCGTAAAGCAGCTCAGCCTTCTTGAGGTTGTTCTGCTCGATGGCCTTCAAGCCGCCAATGGACTTGTTGTAGGCCAGCACGTTGCGCAGAAGGTAGATGCCAAAGGTGGGCGGCGTGTTGTAGAGGCTGTTCTTATCAGCGTGGAGCTTGAAGCGCAGGTAGCTGGGCAGATCCTGGGCATCGCACATTTCAATGAAATCATCGCGCATGATGACCAGCGTGACGCCGCTGGGGCCGAGGTTCTTCTGGGCACCGGCGTAGATCAGGCCGAACTGGTTCACATCGAAGGGGCGCCACATGATGTCCGAAGACATGTCGCAGATATAGGGCTTGTCGGTCTTGGGGAAGTCCTTCCACTGGGTGCCTTCCACCGTGTTGTTGGAGGTAAAGTGCACGAAGGAAGCTTCGGGATTGATATCGAGTTCCGAAGCCTTGGGCAGGCGGGCAAACTGCACGGCCTTGGTGCTGCCAGCTTCACGGACATTATCGCCGGCCACGAGCTTGGCTTCCTTGTAGGCCTTCTCGGCCCAGTTGCCGGTGGTGATGTAATCCGCCTTGCGGCCCTTGCGCAGCAGGTTGAGGGGAATCATGCCGAAAGCCAAGTGCGCGCCGCCCTGCAGCAGCATCACTTTGTAGTTGGCGGGGATGCCCATCAGTTCCTTGGTGAGCGCCAGGGCTTCCTCATGCACCGCATCGTATTCCTTGGAGCGGTGGCTGATTTCCATCACGGACATGCCTGTTCCGGCGAAATCAAGCAGCTCTTCCTTGGCGCGCTCCAGTGCTGGCAAAGGCAGGCCCGCAGGCCCGGCGTAAAAGTTGATTGTGCGATTGGTCATTTCAATACTCCAAAAAATCAGGCTTTGAATTCCGTCAAAATAGCCACGACTTCATCCCCGATGCGTCCAAGGTTTTCCTTGGAGCTGGCGCCGAGATGGGGCGCCATGAAGACGTTGGGAGCCGTGAGAATCGGGCAATCGGCGGGCGGGGGATCGCTGGGCCATACATCGGTTCCGTAGGCACGAACCTTTCCGCTTTCCAGAGCGGCCACGAGGTCCGCTTCCACCACACACTTGCCTCGACCGGTGTTCACGATGATGACGCCGTCCTTCATCTTGCCGATCAGAGCGGCGTTGATCATGCCCTTGGTGTCATCGGTGAGGGGCGTATGCATGCTGATCACATCGGCCTGGGCGGCGAGTTCTTCGAGGCTGCCAACCAGGGTCGCGATGGAATGTTCCTTGAGGAAGGGATCGAAGGCGATGACCTTCATGCCAAAGGCCTGGGCACGCTTGGCAACTTCCGTGGCGATGGCACCCGCGCCGATGAGCCCCAAGGTCTTCTTAAAGAGCTCGGTGCGCTTGAGTTCATTCTTCAGGAACTTGCCATCTTTCATCGAGGTATGGGCTTCGATAAGGCGCGCGGGAATGGCGACCATGAAGGCCATGGCCATTTCTGCTACGGCAACACTGCTGGCCTTGGGCGTGTTCACGGCCTTGATGCCCTTTTCGGCGCAAAGCTTTTTGTCCACGTTGTCCATGCCTACGCCGCCGCGAATGACGAGCTTAAGGTTGGGCGCCTGAGCAACCAGCTCAGCGTTCACCTTGGTCTTGGAGCGAACCAAAATGACATTAGCTTCACCCAAGGTGGCCATGTCACTGCTGACTTCACCAAAAGCCGCAAGGCGCTCCGGCAGCTTCGCGTCAAACGCATCGGCGATAAGTATTTTCATTTGGATCTCCTCAAAAAGGGGAAAGATTTAGCACAGAGGCACAAAGGGCACGGAGAAAAAAACTCTTCTATAAACTCTTTTCTCCGTGCCCTCCGTGCCTCCGTGGTGCATTTGTTTTTTAGTCTTCGTAAACCCGCACCAGCAATCCAGACCGCAACTTGGGTTCAAACCAAGTGGACTTGGGGGGCATGATCTGATCGGCGTCGGAAACCGCCATGAGCTGCACAAGGCTGGTGGGGAACATGGCAAAGGCTACGGCAGCGCCTTCGTTCACGCGTTTTTCGAGTTCGGCCATGCCGCGAATGCCGCCCACGAAATCGATGCGTGTATCGCTGCGAGGATCTTTGATACCGAGGATGGGATCCAAAAGATTGTCCTGCAGAATGCTTACATCCAGGCTCTTCACGGGATCCGAAACAGGGAAGGTGCCCACTTTCGCGGTGAGACGTTGCCACTTGCCTTGGAAGAACATGCCGAAACTAGCCGTGGCTTCGGGCTGAGGCTGGGGAGCGGGAGCAATTTCGAATTTTTCGCCGACCTTGGCCAAGAACTGCTCGGGAGTAAGACCATTAAGATCTTTCACCACACGGTTGTAGTCGAAGATCTTGAGTTGGTTATGGGGAAAGACCACAGCCATGAAGGACTCGAAAGAGGCCTCTGGGCCTCCCGATTGCTTCGCGCGCCGGGCCTGGGCGTAGCGAATGGCAGCAGCGGTGCGGTGATGACCATCGGCGATGTAGAGAGCAGGCACACCATTGAAGAAGGCCGCGAGTTCACCAATCACGACTTCGTCGCGGATGGTCCACACGGTGTGACCCATGCCATCCGGTGTGACCACGTCATAGTCCGGCTTGCCTTTGCGAACGTTATCAACGACATGATCGATGTAGGGCACGGCGCGGTAGGTCAGGAAGACTGGCTCGGCATTGGCGTTCTGCTCGGTGATGTGCCGGGTGCGGTCGTCTTCCTTATCCCGGCGAGTGTACTCGTGCTTCTTGATGAAGTTGTCTTCGTATTCCTTTACCGAGCAAAGGCAGACCAACCCAGCCTGAACGTGATCCCCCATTCGCTGCTGGTAAACGTAGAGGCAGGGCTTGTCTTCGTTGTAAAGCGTGCCATCGGCGATGAATTTTTTGAGATTCTCCACACCCTTGGCGTAGACGCTATCCGCGTGTTCGTCGATGCCTTCGGGAAGATCAATTTCCGGCCGCCCCACGTGAAGGAAGGAATAAGGGTTCCCTGCAGCGAGAGCCCTGGCTTCCTTTGTGTTGATCACGTCGTAAGGCACCGACGCCACTTGGCCGGCTAGCTCGGCCTTGGGTCGGTAGGCACGGAAAGGTTTGATCTGAGACATTGGACGATTCCCCCAAAAAATCGGCTTGAATGAAAACCACGACTTGCAGAGCGATAGTGAACAGGACGGCCTTGCGCATATTTTCACGCATATTCCCCATTCCTGGAAGGGATAGCCTCAGAAATCACAATTTCCGGTGCACCACCTCACCAAAGAGTGAAATCAGGTGAGTCGCATCATTGAGACGCAGAATCTCCAAGTGATCGACATCTGGACCTTCGAGCAGGTTCAAGGTCGTTGGCGCTTGGCGGAAAGACCATACCCGTTCCAGGGGCAAACCCAAAACCCGGCATAGAAGCGCCCGATTGGCGCCGTCATGGGAAACCACCAACAGGTTTTTGTCTTCGCCAAGCCCCGCGCAGGCCCGTGAAAAAGCGGCCCAAGTCCGCTCTTGAACCTCCTGAAGGGTCTCGCCACCGGGGAGACGCACGGTATTTGGCGCTTCCCTCCAGGCCCGCTGAAGCTCGGGATAGGCTTCGCGGATCTCAGAGGCTAAGCGCCCTTCCCACTCGCCATGGGCAATCTCCATGAAACCAGGATCGAAGGTAAGCAAATGGGCTCGATCACCCAAAGCAATCTCGGCTGTTTGCCTTGCACGCAGAAGAGGCGAAGCCACGGCTCGGTCAATACGCAGGCCCACAAGCCTCTGTGCCAGTGCGTTGGCCTGAGTGATACCCACATCCGACAATGGAATATCGAAACCCTGGCCTTGATGACGA
>JAIFMW010000185.1 GCA_020048105.1 Deltaproteobacteria bacterium
TGGGACCTCGTTTTGGGCATTAGCATCGTGACATGAGGTTTACACATCGTGATACGATGTTCGCAATTCAAAATTGGAGGCTCCATGTCCCGCATCCTGCTTTCATCCCTGACGCTGCTGCTCTCAGTGCCAGCCCTGGTAGCTCAAGATGCGCCCATGACCCGCGAGGAGCGGGCCGATGCCTGCACCAGCATCATGGTGGGGAAGAAGGCCTCGGTGGATGGTTCTGTCATCACCTCCCACACCTGCGATGGCAACTACCGCGCGTGGCTGAACGTGGTGCCTCGCAAGACCAACCCTGCCGGCACCAAGCGCCCCATCCGCTGGGGTTTGCTGCACACGGAGACCCCCACCGATGAAGCGGGCGTCAAGGTGAAGGGGGAAATTCCCCAGGTCGAGAGCACCTATTCCTACTTCAACAGCGGCTATCCCTTCCTTAACGAAAAGCAGCTGGCCATGGGGGAAGCCACCATCAGCGGACGCCGCGACTTGGAAAGTGAGCAGGGCCTATTCCTAGTGGAAGAACTCCAGGCCGTGGCCATGGAACGCTGCGTCACCGCCCGTGAGGCGGTGAAGCTGATGGGTGAATTGGCGGAGCGCTATGGCTATGGCGATAGCGGCGAATGCTTGACCGTGGCGGATCCCAAGGAAGTTTGGCATTTCGAGATTTTTGGCCCCGGCAAGGGTGCCACCGGCGCCGTTTGGGCCGCCGTGCGCATTCCCGATGACCATGTGGGCGTGTCGGCCAACATCCCGCGCATCGGCGAAATTGATCTGAAGAACCCGAACATCATGGCCTCGGCCAATGTATTCACCCTGGCCAAGGAAAAGGGCTGGTGGGATGGCAAGGAGACCTTCAAATTCTGGAAGGCTTATGGCGGTGGGAAGAAACCCTTCGGCATTCGCGACTTCTTCATCCTGAGCACCCTGGCGCCGAGCCTCGGCCTGAAATACGAGGCGGACGAACTGCCCTTCAGCGTGAAGCCCGAAAAGGCGGTGGGTCCCAAGGATGTGGCGGCCTACTTCCGCCAAACCTACGAGGGAACGCCTTACGACCGTACGAAGAATCTGCTGGTGCCCAAGCCCCGCGGCCCCAAGGATGCACCCCTGAAGGAAGGCGAAAAGCCGGAAATCATCAAGAGCCCTGTGGCGAATCCCTGGATGGGCCGAGAGATTATTGCGCTCTTTAATGCCTTGAAGCCTGGTGCCGTGGAAAACCAACGCACGATCTCGGTGCCTCAATGCGCCTATTCCACCGTGATCCAGTGCCGCAGTTGGCTACCCGATCAGGTGGGCGGACTCGTTTGGTTCAGTCTCGACAACCCTGCCCAGAGCCCCCGAATTCCGCTGTTCGCGGGCCTTGCGTCCCTGCCTGAGAGTTTCGCCACCGACATGAACAAGCGCTTCCGCACCGATAGCGCCGGCTGGCAGTTCCGCCGCGCCAACAAGCTGGCCACCGTGAAGTGGGGCCTGGTGAAGGACAAACACATGGCCGCTGTCATGGAATACGAAGAGAAGGGTTTCAGCGAATTGCCGGATGTGGAGCGCAAGGTGCAGGAAATGCTGAAGGCCGATCCCAGCGAGAAGGGCCAAGCCAAGGTTCAGGCCTTCCTAACGAGCTACACCGCCGATTTCGCCGGTGCCACCATGCGCAAGTGGTGGGAGTTGGGTGACCAGTATTGGCACCTTCTCGGCAAGGGGTTCTGAGGGAGACCTTTGCTTTGAATTGAAAAAGATATTCACGCGGAGGCGCGGGGGACGCGGAGAAAGAGGCCTGCTATGTAAATGCTTTTGCCGTGTCCTCCATCTCTGCGTGAATCGTTTTAGGTGAATAGCAAAGAGCTAGGGTTTGGGTTTCACGGCCTCGTATTGGCAGCAAAAAAGATAGCCACAAAGAACACAAAAAACGCAGAAGCAAGAATGGAATCAGGGTCAATTCTCTCCGTTGATTTTTGTTTTTCTGCGCTCTTTGCGTTTTTTGTGGCCAATTTTTTTCAATTTTTGGCCTGCATCCTTTGCCAAAACTCGCGCGCAGAACTTGTGGAAGCTCTGGGCGACACCAATCGCAATCCTGTTGAGACTCTGCGTCTTTTCCCGGGACATTGTGCGAATGCCCGGATGCCACCATGATGGGGAGCTTCCCTAACCAAGGAGACCCTGCGATGCGCATTCTCGGTAATGTCCTCTCCCTTTTTGCGGTGCTCTCCTTGAGTGCGGCGGAACCCATGCCCACGCCCTTCGTACGCCTGAAGACCTCCGTGGGGACGGTGGAAAAAGGCGGGCGCATCACCCTTCGGCCAGGGGAACGGCTGACCCTAGAGGCCAGGGTTTACGGTGGGCGCCGGGCTTGGTGCATGGAGCCCGAGAAATTCGCCAACATGGGGCGAAACACCGTCATCGAAACCAAGGGCGAAACGGGTTTGAGCTTTACAACGGGTCCAGGTTTTCGCGGCATTTGGAAACTGGAATCCGAGTCGGCGGTTTGGTACGGCCAGTTGGGCGATGCCCTGAAGCCCGATGCGGGCAAGGCCACGGCGACTCTCACCGGGCCAAAAAACCCTGGGAACTACCAACTTTCGGTTAAGGCAACATCCACCTGGCATTACGATCGCCACAGTCAGGGTAACCATGTCGAACAGACGGAAAAACAGGAGGCAGAGGGCGCCTTCACGGTCGTGGTGGAGGCCGTTTCCGGCTCTTGGTTTTCCTCCGCGAATATCGTGGCCACGGGCCAGCCCGACGATGATCTGCGATTCCGCCTTCAGAATGTTCAGGCCCTCTATGACAGCGTTTCTCAGCACCTGCTCAACCGAAAATGGGACCTAGCTCGTCAGGGCCTGGAAAGCCTGAAGGGCACACTGGGGAATATCAAGAGTCGTCTGGATCAGCTGAAACGGGAAAAGCCCGGTTACGCCTGCCAAATCAAGTTCATGGGTCTTCCCAGCGACAAGGTGATGCTGCGCATTCAGGCCCTTCAGAAGATGGCCGAGCAGTGGAAGGCCATGAATCTCATCGCCTCGGAAAACGCCCAGAAGATCAATCAACTGCTGCTTAACAAACAGACCGTTTTCTCCAACAACATTCTCAAATCCGTATTCAAGAATTACCTCGACTGGGGCAGCGGCGTTCCGGGGCCCAACGATCTCTTTGGCGCAGTTCCAGCCCATCTCCAGGCGCTGGTGATCCCCTCCAATACCCTGGATTGGTACACCAACGCGCAAGAGGATGCTTCGATTCTCAAGAATCAGGCCCAGACGATTCAGAAGCTTTCGCAGCTGCGGGAGTTCTACCTCTCTCGCCTCAAAGTCTTTAACCAGGAGAACCGTGCCATTCACGACGAGATCAACGCCCATCAACCTGCGAAGGAGCTTGAGGGCCAAGCCAAGGCGATCCTCTCGGGCACTGGCTTCGCCTCTTGGCAGACGAAGCGATGATGGCTTTCGCTAGTCGTTGCGAAAGAGGCTTACACCCTGAGTGCCGTCGCTTTTCTTGAAGGCGCGGAACATGCCGGAGGTGTTGAAGGGCATCGTGATCGTGCCCTTGGCATCCAGGGCGATCAGGCCGCCATCGCCACCAAGAGCCTTTACCTTATCGAGGGTTTGAATCGCCGCCTTGGTCAGGGGCGTACCGGCATAGGCCATTTGAGCTGCGATGTCATGGGCGACCACGGTGCGGATGAAGAATTCGCCCCAACCCGTGCAGGACACGGCGCAGGTGGCGTTGTCGGCGTAGGTGCCGATGCCGATGATCGGCGCATCGCCCACCCGGCCCCATTTCTTCATCATCATGCCGCCCGTGGAAGTGGCCGCCGCGAGGTTGCCTGCCTGGTCCAGGGCAACCGCGCCCACGGTGCCCTTGGGGTTGCCGGGTTGTGCCTTGCCCTTGGCGCGCTTCCAGGCTTCGAGTCGAGCCGGGGTGATGAACGTGGCGTTCTCAACGAAGGTCAGCCCTTGGGTCTTCGCAAAGGCCTCGGCACCCTCGCCGATGAGCATGACGTGCGGGCTCTTCTCCATTACTCGCCGTGCCAGGGAAACGGGGTTCTTGATATGACGCAGACCCGCCACGGAACCGGCCCCGAGTGTGCGGCCATCCATGATGGCGGAATCGAGTTCTGCCGTGCCCTCGGCGGTCAGCACGGCACCCACACCGGCATTGAAGTTGGGATCATCCTCCAATACACGGACGGCGGCTTCCACCGCATCCAGACTGGTGCCGCCCTTTTCCAGCACCGCATAGCCAGCCTGAAGAGCCTTCTCCAAGCCCGCACGTGCGCCTCGTTCCTTTTCCGGTGCGGTGTTTTCCTTCGTGATCGCTCCCGCACCGCCATGGATCACAAGCGCGAAGGGGCGCTTTACCTGGGCTTGCAGGGCCAAGTTGCCAGCGATCAGAAGAAGAAACGTGCGAAAGAAAAACCGCATGAGGTCACCTGGGAAGAAGGGTTGCTGCCAGAAAAGGGTGAGCCAGGATGAAGGGGATGAAGGGGATGAAAAAGCCTAATCAATTCAGTTCTGGTCGATTCGGGCTGCATGCCCTGTGTTTCAGCCCGGAAGCTAACATCCCCTTGATCCCCTTCATCCTGGCTCATGTGTTTTTCTTTACGTTCAGCCTAACTTTCATAATTTCCTATATTTAAGAAAAAATTGGACCATGCAATGGACACAGGAAAAATTAAAAAAATCAAAGGCTCAGTGGAATTCGCAACCGAGCCCGAGCACCGCCTTGGGCTCTATTTTCCAAGAACAAACTGCCGCCATGGCCTTCGGCAATCTGGCGACTGAGCACTAGGCCGATGCCGGTGCCGCTGGGTTTGGTGGTGAAGAAGGGCACGAAGAGATTGCCTCCTTCGGGCAGGCCGGGGCCACCATCCTCGATGGAGAATTCCAGCCAGCCGCCTTCAATCCGCCAGGCCAGAGACACTGGCCCTCCGGCTTCCACGGCATTGCGCAGTAGGTTGATGAGGGCCTGTTCCACTTGCTCGGGATCCAGGGCAACTTCGGTGGAGGGTCCCTCCATTACCGAAATGGGCTCACGGGTTTCGAGTTTCACGACTTTTTCGACGAGGTTCGCGATGGGTGTGGCGCGCTTGGCGGGCGCGGGTAGCCGAGCCAACCGCGTGTAGGCGTCCATGAAGCGGCCTAGCGATTGCGCTCGGGAATGAATGATAGACAAACCCTGTCGCGCGTCCTGTTCCCAGTCGTCCTCACGGCGCTCCAAGAAGGTGACGATGCTCGACGTAAGGCTTTGAATGGGGGCCAGGGAATTGTTGATCTCGTGGCCGAGCACTCGGATGATCCGATGCCAGGCTTGGCGCTCTTCTTGACGCAGGGCCTGGGTGAGATCCGAAAGCACCAAGAGGTGATGAGGATGGCCCCCCTGGCGAAATTCCGCCCGCCGGACCTCGAAGCGGCCTTCGCGGCCGGGGAAGGAGATATCCATCAGCTCGCCTTGGCAGGCCAAGGCCTGATCCAGCCCTAGCTCGGCGGCAGTGGAACCAAGGATGGTTTTCGCGGGCCGTCCCAGGAGCTGCTCGGCGGCGCGATTGGCCAGGCGCAGCGCACCCGCTGCATCGAAGGCAAAGACGGCCACGTCAATTTCGGCCATCACTGCGCGCAGCAGGGCCGTGGCTTCGATGGCGCGGAGCCGCTGC
>JAIFMW010000008.1 GCA_020048105.1 Deltaproteobacteria bacterium
CTGTCCAGTCCGAGCCAACTTAGCTCAGTTGGTAGAGCAGCTGATTCGTAATCAGCAGGTCGTAGGTTCGAATCCTATAGTTGGCTCCAATACGAAGAAGAGGCCCCCGAAATGGGGGCCTCTTCTTCGTATTGGATTCATCGGGATTCGAACCTACGAAGAGGCTCCATCGCCACAAGCCGAAGGCGAGTGGGAAGGCCGTCCAGTGGACGGCATGATCGATGGAGAACCGCCCGAGGCGTGCCATGCGGCACGCCGAAGCGGGACCGGCGGACGCCAAAGGCGGCCGCGTTCGAATCGGGCTAACACATCCAAGCAAAGCAACAATTCTCATTTCAATAACTTGAAACACTTTGCCTCAACCCCACAACACGCAAGGTCATAACCAAACCTCATCCAAAATTTCCGCGAGTTCCGGTTGTTTCCTGAGCAAGCCCCAACGCCACCAGAATCAACGTGATAGTGGTGACGAAATCGGCTCGCCTGCGAGGCAGTCTTGTACCAAGGACTGCTTTCATCGGCATCTCCTGATGGTTTGAATGAGAGCGCAGAACCATGGCTTTGAATACAAAGTGCAGTCCTCGTTAGAACGAGGACCTCCTCCCACCACGGCCAGTGTCACAAATTCTCGTCCGGAAGAGAGGCCTTCGGCAGATCTTCAATCCGCGACCTTAAGCCAATCACCAGGAAAATAGCCGCCAAACGCCCCAGTGATTCCCAAAGCGCGCCGTATCCCCCAGAATCGAAACGTGACCAATACCGCTCCATCCACCATCGGCCGCTACAAGGTTTTAGGCGAACTGGGCCGCGGCTCCATGGGGATCGTGTACCGGGCGCTGGACCCCGTACTGAAGCGCGAAGTGGCAATCAAGCTAGTCCAAGGCGGCACCATTGCCCCCGAGGAGGTCCTGTCCCGATTTCAATTGGAGGCCGAAATTTCGGCCCGGCTCAATCACCCCAACGTGATCACCGTTTTCGATGTGGGTAAGGACAAGGAATTCGGCCCCTTCATGGCCATGGAATATGCCGACGGGCCCGTGTTATCAAAATTACTGGCGCAAGGCCCGATGGCACCTGATCAAGCCGCGATGATTCTCGTGCAGGGATTCCAGGCGCTGCAAGCCGCCCACCACATGGGAATCATTCACCGGGATTTCAAGCCTGAGAATCTAATCCTCACGAAGAATGGGCGTCTGAAGTTAATGGATTTCGGCATCGCCCGGCATGACAACCCCGAACACACGGATTCTGGCGTGCTGTGCACACCGAGTTATGCGGCCCCCGAAATCCTGGATAAGAAAGTGCCCTCTGCCGCCACCGATAACTGGGCCTTCTGCCTTACCGCCTTCCAGATGATCACCGGGGAGCTGCCCTTTCAAACGGCCAGCATCAGCAGTTTGCTCTATGCGATCGCCCACGAATCACCCACTTTCCCCGGCTCGCTATCTCCGGCACTCACCGCCATTTTCATGCGCGCGCTGGAAAAAGATCCAGCCGCCAGGTATCCCGACCTCTGCAGCTTCATGCTAGATCTTCTGGCCGCACTGCCTCTGGATCCCGAGGTGCTGGGCCGCTGTCTAACCCTGATGGATGCCCACGAAGTCACCGGCGAAAGTGCAACGATTCCAAAATCACCTTCAAAATCGCGGCGATGGCTCAAGCCTCCCCGGGTGTTGTGGCTCGCAGGGACGGCGGTACTGCTGATTTTCGGGCTCTGGTACGTGAAGCAGGGCCGCATGCGAACACTGGCCCTGGACTCCTATCCCCCCAACGCCCAGGTATTCCTGGATGACCAGCCCCTTGGCACCACACCGCTCATGGAGGCTCGGATCCCCACCAAGGCCCGCACCCTTCGCCTTGAGAAAAAGGGCTACCACCCCCTGGAACGCCTTCTGCAGCCCGACGACCGGATACTCACGTTAACCATGGTCGCCAAATCCAAGGTGCTGAATCTCCGGAGCGATCCCCCGGGAGCCGAGGTGTTTGTCAATAACGTCCTGATGGGCATCACGCCCGTCCAGGGGCTGCCACTCCCTTGGGATCTCGCATTCCAGTTGCAACTCCGCAAAAAGGGATACGAGCCTTGGAGCAAGAACTTAGGGGCCCAAGAAAAAACGCCGGAGATGGTTTCCCTCAAAAAGTTGGATGCCCCCAAAAAACCATTCTGGAAACGATTCCTCAATCGCAAATAAGCAGAGGCTATCCAGTATCGAAGCCAAAGATCAACGCGAAGAAACCGCACAGTTTATGAAAAAACAGTCCACGGATGAACACGGATAAAAAAGAGTTGGCTCCTTTCGGAGCCTTCGCTGTCTTTGAGGTGGGTTTCTTACGAAAAGGAAACCAGGGGTGTTTTTCCATACTCATTTCTCCCCGGCGGCCATCCGATACCTGAAGAACCGCTGAAAACCCGCGGTTAACAAAGCGTAGTGACTCGGAAAGGCCTCCCATGCTCTTTCAGCGAACCAGAATCGCCACCCGACTATTGGCGGGGTTCTCTCTGATCATGATCGCCACCGTCATTATAGGCGGTGTGGGAATCCGCTCCGTGCGTGAGCTTGCTGCCGCCACGGACTTTATTTTCAGACATCCCTATACCGTCACTACCTCGGTCCTCATCATCAAGGTCGATTTTATTCAGGCCCAGAAGGAACTGGAGGCACTCGTCCACTCCAGGGATATCGCCGAAATCGAAGAATTGATCCAGAAGGTGCGATCCCACGGCCCCAAAAATGACAAAAACCTAGCAGTGGTAAGAGAACGGTACCTGGGCAAACCCGAAGATGTGAATCACGTTGGCCAGGCCTTAGAAGCTTGGCAGGAGCATCGGGAAAAGATCATCGCCCTCGTCCGCGCCAATCGTCATGCAGAGGCCAAGGATCTATTGGACGGAGCCACGCAGGTCCGTGCCGACCTGCTGATTAAGGAAGTTGATGATGTCTTGGAGTTCGCGGGGCAACGAGCCGCCAAATTCAGAACCGATGCCGCCGCCCAAGGCGAGCGCACCCAGCAGACCATCCTCTTCACGTTGCTTTCCCTCTTGGTCGTCGGCATCGGAATCGCCCTGCTGATCACCCGCAGTGTTGCCAAATCGTTGCGCCTAGCCCTGGGACATCTAAGGGACATGATGGATGTCTTTCGAGATAAGCAGGCCGTGGTCGAAGGCATCGCCAGTGGAGACTTTGAACAGGATATGCCAATCATGGAGCCCCTGCGCCTAAAGACCCAGGATCTCCCGAAGGATGAACTAGGCGCCCTGATGGAAGGCATCGCCGATTTCAGCCGTGTTCAAAACAGCCTGGATCGATCCTTCCGCACCATGGCTTTGTCGCTACGCACCGAGAAAAAACTCGAGACGGAGCGGAACTGGCTCAAGAACGGCCTGAATGAATTGAATGAATTGCTACGGGGTGACCAGGCTTCCAAAGCCCTGACGGAAAGGCTCATCCGATTCTTTGCGGAATACCTGAAGGCGGGCGTTGGCGCCCTGTATTTGTTCGATGCTGAAGCCCGGGATTTAGTGCTGATGGCCACCTATGCCCACACGCGGCGTAAGCACCTGGGAGATCGCTTCGCCTTGGGCGAAGGTCTGCTGGGGCAAGCCGCCCAAGAAGGCAAATTGATCTGCCTATCCAAGGTTCCCGGAGACTACCTTCCCATTGGCTCAGCCCTGGGCGAAGGTACTCCAAGTGCAGTGGTGGCCCTGCCCTTCCTACAAGATGGCACCCTCATCGGCGCCCTGGAACTGGGTGCCTTCCGCGAATTCAGCCCCTCCGAATTGAATTTCCTTGAGCAAGCCATGGGAATTTTGGCCATCGGCCTGGACATGAGTCTTTCCCGCCAAAAAATCGTGCACCTGCTTCAGCAAAGCCAGGCCCAAGAAGAAGAACTGCGGGCCCAACAGGAAGAACTCCAGCAAAGCAATGAAGAACTCGAAGAACGCGCGCAGTTGCTGGAACAGCAGCGAGAGGAAATTCGCCGCAAGAGCTTGGCCATGGAAGCGGCCAATCGAGAAATCGAAGCGCAGACCGAAGAAGTGCAGCGCGTAAGCACCTACAAATCCCAGTTCCTGGCCAATATGTCCCACGAACTGCGCACTCCCTTGAATAGCCTCATGATCCTGTCCAAGTTGCTGGCGGATAACAAGGACGGCAACCTCACCGCCAAACAGGTGGAATTTTCGACCACCATTCATGGCGCAGGCCGGGATCTGCTGACCCTGATCAACGACATCCTGGATATCTCCAAGATCGAAGCCGGGCGGATGGAATTTGCCTATGACGAGGTGGTCGTCGAGGATCTGATCGAACAGGCCGCGGCCATCTTCCGCCCTCTGGCCACGGAAAAAGGGCTCGATTTCACGGTGGTGCTGGCACCCAGCGCCGCCCGCACCCTGCGCACCGATGCCCAACGTGCGCAGCAGATCTTAAAAAACCTTTTGGCTAACGCCATCAAGTTCACGGAAAAGGGTGCCATTTCACTGGAGGTCACGGCCCCTGGGCCAAGCCAGAACCCCTTAGCCGTTTCGGCCGTGGCCTTTGCCGTGCGGGATACGGGGATCGGCATTTCCCAAGACAAATTCGACCGCGTGTTCCAGGCCTTCCAGCAGGCGGATAGCGAAACCAGCCGACGCTTTGGGGGCACGGGCTTAGGTCTTTCCATTTCCCGACAGTTGGCCCGGGGTATGGGCGGCGAGCTCGTCTTGGAAAGCCTGGAGGGCACGGGCAGCACCTTGACCCTCTATATTCCCCTGATCAATTCCAGCCTTCCTGCTCCCATTGCTGTCTCGGTAGCCACGGCTCTCGCCACCAAACCCACGAAGACAGCGAGCCTGTCGGACGATCGCGATCTGCTGGCGCCTGGGCAACGCTGCATCCTGATTGTGGAAGACGATCGTGCCTTTGCCTCGATCCTGATCGACCTGGTGCGCGAGCATGGCTTCGCGGCCCTCCACGCTGCCGATGGGCACACGGGGGTGGAAATGGCCGAGCAATTCCTCCCCAGTGCGATTCTCTTGGATGTCATGCTGCCGGGCCTCGATGGTTGGGGCGTGATGCAGCGTCTCACCGATAAACTGCGCACTCGCCACATTCCCGTGCATTTCCTCACGGCCCTGGACGAACGCCAGAAGGGCCTGGCCATGGGCGCTATCGGGTATTTCACAAAACCCGTCAGTCCTGAGCAATTGGAGAGCATTCTCGCCAACGTGGAAGCATCCGTATCCAAGCAGGCCCGCAATCTGCTGCTGGTGGAAGACGATCCCATCGAAGCGAAGAGCCTTTGTGCTCTGCTGGAGGACCGGCATATTCAAATCTACACCGCCAGCAGTGGTGCGGAGGCCATCTGGATCTTCGGTGAACAACCCTTCGATTGCATCGTGCTCGACCTTGGCCTAGCCGATATGTCGGGTTTCGAAGTGTTGGAGCACCTGCACCAGATGGATGAAAAACGCCGAGTGCCCGTGATCATCCATTCGGGTCGCGACCTCACCCGGGATGAGCAATCCCGCCTGGAGCGCTATTCCGAAAGCATTATCCTGAAAGGCGCCAAAAGCCCGGAGCGACTGCTCAACGAGGTGACGCTCTTCCTGCACGTAGTGGAAAGCCAGATGCGCCCCGAACAGCAGCGCCTGATCCGCGCCAGCCTGGATCGCGATGGCATCTTTCAAGACAAAAAAGTCCTGGTGGCTGACGACGATATGCGCAACGTGTTTTCGCTCGCCAGCATCCTTGCCGAAAAGGGCATGGAGATTTTCGAAGCCGAAAATGGCCGCATCGCCTTGACACAATTGGAGGCCCACCCGGAGACCGACATCATCCTGATGGATGTGATGATGCCGGAAATGGATGGCCTCGAAGCCATCCGCGCCATCCGGGCCAATCCCCGTCACCACGGGTTGCCCATCATCGCCCTCACGGCCAAGGCCATGAAGGGTGACCGAGAAGCCTGCCTGAAGGCGGGCGCCAGCGATTACCTATCCAAGCCCATCGACACCGAACGCCTGCTCTCCCTGTTGCGGGTCTGGCTCTACAAATAGAGACGCCATGCCCACTCCGAACCTCCAGCACGTGGAAATGCACCTTCTTCTCGAAGGCGTGTTTCAAATGTATGGCCACGATTTTCGGGACTATGCCGAGGCCTCCCTCCATCGCCGCTTGAACAAATGGTTAGCAGAATCCAGGTTTCCTGGATTTTCCGAGGCCCAGGGTCCGGTGTTGCGAGATCCCGCCGTGTTTCAAACTCTGCTAAAAGGGCTCACGGTGCATGTCACCGAGATGTTTCGTGACCCCTTAGCCTTCAAGGCCCTTCGCGAAGAAGTCATTCCGCACCTGCGCACCTATCCCTTTTTGAAAGTCTGGGTGGCGGGCTGCGCCACGGGAGAAGAAGCCTACTCCCTGGCGATTCTCCTGGAGGAAGAAGGCTTCAAGGATCGCTATCGAATCTACGCCACGGATATCGATCCCGAGGTGTTGACCCAGGCCAAGGCTGGGATCTATCCCCTGAAGGAATTGCAGAAATTCACTCAGAACTACCAGAAAGCTGGGGGAAAGGCCGCCTTCTCCGACTACTACGCGGCGAGTTTCGATCTCGCGATGCTGGAACCGCGACTGCGCGAACGCATGGTCTTCGCCACCCATAACCTGGCGGTGGATGCCAACTTTGGCGAAATGAACCTGGTCCTCTGCCGCAACGTGTTGATCTATTTCAAGCCGAACCTCAAGGCCCGGGTCCTGGAGCTATTGGATGCATCCTTGGCTCCAGGTGGCTTTTTGTGCCTGGGCCAAAAGGAAAGCCTGGACACCACCCCATGGCAAAAGGGCTACCAAGAAATCGCCCCGAGATCCCGGGTCTATCGGAAGCGATATGAATAAGTCCACGACTCCCCCGTGGCAAGCCGTGGTGGTGGGCGTCAGCATGGGTGGGCTCGAAGCCCTCAAACGCCTGCTGAGCGCTCTTCCTGCCGATTTCCCCATTCCGATCCTGGTGGTTCAACACATGGATCCCCAATCGGGGGATGGACTGGCCACCATCCTGGATGCCTTCTGCCCAATCCGCGTTAAAGAGGCCGATGCCGGAGAACAACCCTTGGCGGGCACCGTGTATCTGGCCCCAGCCAACTACCATCTGCTGGTGGAGCCCGATGGCTGTCTGGCCCTGTCCATCGATCCACCCGTGAACTATGCTCGGCCCTCGGTGGATGTCCTTTTTGAAACCGCCGCTGAGGCCCATGGCTCCAAGCTTGTGGGCCTGCTACTCACAGGGGCCGGAAGCGATGGCAGCCGAGGCCTGCGCACCATTCAGCAGCGCGGCGGACACACCCTGGTGCAAGATCCCACCGAGGCTCTGGCGGAAAGCATGCCCCGCAGCGCCCTGGAACTCCTGAAACCGGATGCCATCCTCTCCCTAGAAGAAATGGCCCCCCGCCTGCTCGACCTTGCCCAATACTCACCCCCGAAGGGCCTGAAGCCGACAAGACTCCCATGATGATCTCCACCTCAATTCCGGTTCTCCTCGTGGATGACCGCCCGGAAAACCTGACCGCGCTCGAAGCCCTGCTGGGGGATCTAGGGCTGAATTTAGTTTCTGTTCAGTCCGGCAATGAGGCCTTGCGCCAAAGCCTGAAAACCGAATTTGCCCTGGTGCTGCTCGATGTGCAGATGCCCGATATGGATGGCTTCGAGACCGCGGAGCTATTGCGGGCCAACCCAAAAACCCGCCGCTTGCCCATCATGTTTGTCACGGCGGGCATGAAGGACGATAGCTACCGCTTCAAGGGCTACGACGCCGGGGCGGTGGACTACCTCCTGAAGCCCATTGAACCCAAGGAACTGCGCAGCAAGGTGCGGGTCTTTTGCGATCTGTTCCAACAACGAAAAGAACTGGAGCGCCACGATCAGTTGCTGGAAACCATCGTTGAGCAACGCACCGTGGCCCTGCGAGAAAGTGAGGCCGCCTACCGAGCCATCCTCGAAAGTGCCGGGGATTATGTGGTGCGTTATGACCGGCGCGGGGCGCATCTCTATGCGAATGCCAAGCTCCTGTCGCTCACGGGCTTCACTCTGGAGCAGTTCCTGGGCAAAACGCACCGGGAATTAGGCTTCCCCGACGATCTCTGCGAACTATGGGAAAGCGCCATCGAGAAGGTATTCCAAACCGGGGAACCCACAGTTGTCTCCTTTGCTTTCGAGCATTCCGGCGGCCCACTTTTCCTGGAGCTCAAGCTATCCCCCGAAAAAGACATCCTTGGCCAAGTGCGCAGCGTGGTGGGCATGTCCCGCGATATGACCGAGCGCAAGCATCTGGAGCAAGCCCAGTTATTTCTGGCCAACGCCGAATGGCTGACCACGGGGGAGGATTTCTTCCTGGCCCTGGCGCGTTTCCTGGCTCAGCACTTGGGCATGGATTACATCTGCATCGATCGCTTGGTGGGCGAAGGGCTTGCGGCCAAAACAGTGGCGGTCTGGTTCAACGGCCAATTTGAAGACAATGTGGAATACGCCCTGAAAGACACCCCTTGCGGGGATGCGGTGGGCCAAACCATCTGCTGTTTCCCCGCCGGGGTTCGCCATCAATTCCCGAAGGACCAAGTGCTCCAAGATATGGGGGCGGAAAGCTATCTGGGCGTCACCCTGTGGGGGACCAACGGGAATCCCATCGGGCTCATCGCCCTCATCGGGCGCCGCCCCCTTGCGGATTTTCGTGCGCCAGAAGCCACCCTGGCCCTGGTAGCGATTCGAGCCGCCGCGGAGTTGGAGCGACGGCAAAGCGAAGAATACAATCGGCAAACCGAGGCCAAGCTCGAACAAGCCTTTGGGGCCTCGCCCATCGGCATGGCGATCGTCGCCCTGAATGGCCAGTTCCTCCAGGTCAATCCGGCCTTATGCGCCATGCTTGGCCGCACCGAAGCCCACATGCTGAGTGACGGTTTTCAGGCCATCACCCACCCCCAGGATCTCCCCGAGAGTCTAGACCTGGTCAAAGGTCTCCTGGAGGGCAGATACCCCACGTTCCATATGGAGAAACGCTACCTTCATCAGGATGGGCATGCGGTGATGGCCCAGGTGGATGTGTCCCTTGTCAAAGACTCCACTGGGGCTCCTCTGCACTTTTTAGCCCAGATCCAGGACATCACCGAGCGCAAGCGAGCCGAGGAACGGCTGCATCAGAGCCACGAACTGCTCACCAACCTCGCCCGACTGGTGCCCGGTGTCATCTATCAATACCGGCTGTACCCAGATGGGCGCTCTGCGTTTCCCTATTCCAGCCCTGGGATGTACGACATCTATGAAGTGACCCCACTGGAAGTCCAGGAAGACGCCACCCCTGTGTTTGGTCGTTTGCATCCCGACGACTACCAGCAGGTGGCCGATCTCATCACGGAATCCGCCCACACCCTGGAAACCTTTTTTTGCGAGTTCAGGGTCATTCTGCCCAAGCAAGGCCTTCGGTGGCGCTGGTCCCAGGCTCACCCGGAACGGTTGGCCGACGGCGGCACCCTTTGGCACGGCATCATCTCCGATATCACCCCTCGCAAGCAGGCGGAAGAAGAGAATCGCAGACTTCATGCTCAGTTGGAGCAGACCCAAAAAATGGAAAGCCTGGGCAGCCTTGCGGGCGGCGTTGCCCACGACATGAACAATGTGCTGGGTGCCATTTTGGGGCTGGCCTCGGCCAATATCGAAGACCACCCCGCGGGAAGCCCCACTCAGAAAGCCTTTCAGACCATCATCACCGCCGCGGAGCGGGGTGGAAAAATGGTCAAGGGCCTGCTGAGCTTTGCTCGCCAGAGCCCGGTTGAGTTACGGGAGCTGGATTTAAACACGATTCTCCAGGAGGAAGTCCGCCTGCTCGAACGCACCACCCTGGCCAAAGTTCAGTTGGAGATGGATCTAGCCTCGGAGCTGCGGCCCATGCGCGGAGATGCCGGAGCCTTGACCCACGCCTTCATGAATTTGTGCGTCAACGCTGTGGACGCCATGCCCGACCACGGCACCCTGACACTCCGTACCCGCAACGTCGATAACGGCTGGATTGAGGTGCTGGTCGAGGACACCGGAATCGGCATGTCAAAAGAAGTTGTGGAAAAGGCCATGGATCCCTTCTTCACCACCAAGGCAATGGGCAAAGGCACCGGGCTTGGCCTATCCATGGTCTATCGCACGATCCAGGCTCACCAAGGCCAAATCGATATTCAAAGCGAACCCGGCCGAGGCACCCAGGTGCGCCTGCGTTTTCCGGCCTCCGAACCCGAGGCAAAAGCCGCTGCACCCGAGCAGGCACCGGAATCCGCTCCCTCCAAAATCACACTCAACGTTCTGCTCGTGGATGACGACGCCCTGATTCAAAGCTCCGTCGAAGCAATTTTAGAGGTCCTGGGTCACAGCGTTGCACCGGCTTTCACGGGCGAAGATGCCCTGGCCAAACTCGAAGGCGGTTTCCAACCGGATTTGGTCATTCTGGATATGAACATGCCCGGTCTGGGCGGGGCAGGAACCCTGCCGCGTCTCCGCGCCCTAAATCCCACCGTGCCCGTAATTCTAGCCACCGGCCGCACCGATCAAACCGCCCTGAACCTAGTGGCGGCGCATCCCTATGTAACCCTGCTCTCCAAGCCCTTCAGCATGAAGGAACTCAGGCAGCAACTCGAAAAGATGCTCCAGAAAGCCTGAGGCTGTTTCGGATCCATTTTTTGGGCTTCATCGCGAAGTAGACCTTAACTACTTCTCCAAACTGAACTCCATGAAATCGAACCAGTGCCCGTGACCTGCGATGGCATCGATCTCGGCTTGCACAATTGTTACGTGGCCTTCCTCAATTTCCAAAAACCGCGCGAAGAGTGCCCGATTCGCGGGTTCAAGCTTCGCAACTAGATCCTGGTAGAAGGCACTGGTTCTGCGTTCCAGTTCCAAGGCTTCCTTGAGGAAATCGATCTCCGTCTTGGAAACGGGCACCACAGGGGCACTCTTGAGTCCCTTCTTGGCGGCCTGCTGAACTTGGGTAAGGCTTGGCAGAATCGTTTTGAGTTCCACCACATTCACAACGCCGGTGGTCTTCCATTCCTGCAAGCGCGCATCCAGATATTCCACATGACCTTGTTCTTCACGCGCCAGAATCGCGAATACCCGCTGAGCCACAGGATCCGTGGCCTTCTTGGCCGATTCTGCGTAATGGTCTCGCACGCGGTGTTCGTATTCGATGGCGGTGGCAAGGGCGTCTTGTAAATCCATGACCTGTATCCTCCGATGGGAACCTAGAACAGCCTGGGCTGGGCTTCGGGACGAGCTTAGCACGGGAAAAGGGGGCTGGGTTTCCGCCCACTCGCAGTGATGCCCTACCGCGAAATCACTCGACGACGATCTCATCGCAGAAGAACATCGACGGGCTTCCGGCACCGGGATGCCAGCTCGGCAGTTCACCATAATTTTTGATGCGAACTTTCACAAACCGGGCGTCGACCGGAGCAAAGGTCACCGCAAAATCTCGGCAGAAGATTCCGGCTTCGCGATCTGAAAGCTCATTGCGAACCAAGCCCATCGTCCGAAAATCAGTGCCATCGGTGGAGAGCAAAAATTCCACGCCAAGGGGCATCAGAATCCAACTTCGCATGTCCTGAATGAAGCCCATGGCCAGCCGTTGGACGCTTTGGGGTTTCCCAAGATCCACCACGGCTTCCAAATCCTGCCCTTGGTATCCCTGCCACCGTCCCTGGCGCCAGTGGGGCCCACCGCGTAAACCATCAATCAGCGCGGTAGTGCCACCCGCTGAGTATTGCCGGCTGTAGGTGGCGCTGAGGGTGATCTGGCGTCCTTCTGGAACCTTCGTAAAGATGGCGGTCATGACGCTGCTGGGGGCCATGCCCTCTTTGAAAGCGGCGGCCTTCAGCACGGCAGAATTCCCGAAGGAAAGGGGCGTTTCGTACCGCGGGGAAGCGAGGTCAGGGGCGCGGCCATCCAGGGTGTAGCGAATATCCACTTCGGGCTGTAGCGCCCCGAGCGTCACTTGGGTGGCATCACGGAAATGGGAAGATCCGCTCTGCACGAAGGGAGCCGGCAGGATGAGATGATCCGTGATCGCGGTTCGGGGCGTTTGTTCTTCCCCCACGCCCCATTGCACATTAGGCTCGCTGGCCATCTCGAAAACGAGTTCGCCGCCCTCCTGAATGGCGCGATGAGAAAGGAAGGACTTTTCGAATTTTTGGCCGTTGAGGGAAGCGCCATGTATGTAGGAAGCCTTGGTGGAAACCTTGGGCGCGCGAATGGTGAAGGACTTGCCGTTTTCCAACCGCAGGGTGGCCTTGGGAAAGAGTGGCGTACCGATTACGTAGGTGTTCGACCCCGGTGTCACCGAGTAGAAACCCAAGGCCGAAAGCACGTACCACGCGCTCATCTGCCCACAATCTTCGTTGCCGATGAGTCCATCGGGATCATTGCGGTAGAAATCCTCCAGAATTCGACGCACCATGGCCTGGGTCTTCCAGGGTTGTCCGGCAAAGACATAGAGGTAGGCCATGTGATGACTTGGCTCGTTGCCATGGGCGTACTGCCCGATCAAGCCCGTGATATCGGCCTGGGCCGTGCCCGATATCTGACTCTGAGCGGAGAAAAGTTCATCGAGTTTCTTGGCAAAGCCTGCCTTGCCGCCATGGAAACCGATTAGCGAATCTAAATCCTGGGGCGCAAAGAAGGCGTACTGCCAGGCATTGGCTTCCGTGAAATTGGCATTCACTTCCCTGGGATCGAAGGGGCTCCACCAATGGCCTTCCATGCGGCCACGGAAAAAGCCCGTGGATGGATCGAAGAGATGTTTGAAGCCCTGAGCCCGTTTCAAATACCGCTCATAGTCCGCCGTGCGACCGAGCTTTTGCGCCACCACGGCGATGCACCAATCGTCGTAGGCGTATTCCAGCGTCTTGGAAACGCTTTCTCCTTCTTCATTGGCCGGCACATAGCCCAGAGCCTTGTAGGGCTTGAGTCCGAGACGATCCTGCTCGGCGCTGGCCTTCATGGCCTCGAAGGCCTTGTGTACATCGAAACCGCCGATGCCCTTCAGGATGATATCGGCCATCACGGGCACGGCGTGGTAGCCGATCATGCAATCGGTTTCATTGCCCGCCAACTCCCATACCGGCAGCTGCCCGCCCTCTTCGAATTGTCGGAGAAAGGTGCGTACGAATTGCGAACTTCGATTCCGATCGATGATCGTCAACAAAGGGTGCAGGGCGCGGAAGGTATCCCACAGCGAAAACACCGTGTAGTTCGTGCCAGGCTCGGCGCCGTGAATGGCTTGATCACGCCCCCGATACATGCCATCCACATCCTGAAAGACATTGGGGCTCACCATCGCGTGATAGAGCGCGGTGTAGAAAATGGTTTGTTGATCCTTGGTGCCACCTTCCACGGTTATCTTGGAGAGTTCCTTCTCCCAGGCACGCTCGGTTTGGCGAAGCACCGCATCGAAATCCCAATCGGGGATTTCGGCAGACAGGTTTTTCCTCGCCCCATCCACACTCACGGCAGAAAGCCCCACGCTCACGAGCACTGTGCCACCTTGATTGCCGAAACTCACCGCCGCCTTAAGTCGTTTGTCGCGGGCGTCACTGGCCCCACTCAGCAAGGTGCCCTGCACCACGAGGCCATGGTCCACGAAGGGCTTGGAAAACCGGGCGACGAAATACACGTGCTGATCCTTGGCCCAGCTCCGACTCCGACGATAGCCTTCAATTTCCCGGTCGCCCACGAACCGAAGTGAGGATTCCACCACCTCGTCCCGGTGCTCCAGATCGATTACCAAGCGCGCCGCTTTGCCTTTCGGGAAGGTGTAGCGATGCAATCCCGCGCGGGGCGTAGCCGTCAATTCCGCCCGTATTCCGTAGTCTTTCAAGGTCACGCCATAGTAGCCGGGCCAAGCCTTCTCGCTGGCATGGTCAAAAGCGGACCCATAGCCGAGTTTGCCATTCTTGCCATTGGTGAGCCGCCAATCGCCCGTATGGGGGGCAAACAACACATCGCAGTAATCCGAAACACCCGTGCCGGAAAGATGGGTGTGCGAAAAGCCTTGGATTCGACTATCGCTGTAGTGATACCCGCCGCAGCCATCCCAATCGCCCGGATCCAGCCGCGTATCGGGACTGAGTTGCACACCTCCAAAGGGCGCCGAAGCACCTGGAAACGTGTGGCCGTGCCCTCCGGTGCCGATGAAGGGATTCACGCGCCCCACAAGCCCTTTCGGGGGGGCTGCGAAAAGTGTGCTGAAACCCAGCAATAACAAGGCGCTATGCAGTAGCCGCATGGCTAAACTCCTCACGCACGATCGAGTTGATGGATGGCAAAGGCGTAGGCGCCGAGCGCCGTGGCGCCGCTGGTGCCCAAGCGTGAAAGGCCAACGCCAGTGCGTTTGAGGGCATCGTAGGCAACCTCGCGTTCCGTTCCCGGCACCGAAATGCTGCGAACATCGCCCTTCAGGAAGGCCGCCATCCCTGCAGAATCCTCCAAATTGAAGGTCGTCAATTCCGTTCGATCCACGGGAGCGCCTGCCAGAGTTCGCACCGGCGCGTTCATTTCCTGCACCAGGGCCGGAAGGAAAAGAGGCGCGGCTCCGGCGAGGCCACCGCCGATCACCACCAAGCCATCCACCAGTGTGATGGCATTAGCCAACGCATCGCCTGCCACTTCCCCCAAGCGCCGGAAGGCCTCCTGCGCGGCAGCGACATGGCCTTCCTGTTGCCCCATGCCGATTTCAAATATGACCTTGGGCTCAGGAGCCTTTTCCAGGGCAATACCCGCCACCATGGCATAAACTTGGCGCACGGCGCGAATGCTGACGCCTTCTTCGGAAAACGAATCCCGGTGCAGCTTGTTGCGGGTCACCCAAATCTCCGCACCCGCGGAGTTATCCCCCATGTAGAGATTGCCGTCACAGAAAAGACCACCGCCGAAGCCCGTACCGAAGGTGGCACCCAGAAGGTTTCGAAACCGTTTGGGACTGCCCGCTTCGGCCATGGCCCGATTGACCTCGGGAAGCAGACCTCCGATGGCCTCGCCGAAGGTGAAGAGATCCCCGTCGTTATTGATAAATACGGGAACCCGGAATTGATCTTCAAGCATGGGTCCAAGGGGCACGCCCCCTCGGAAGGCAGGCAAATTGGAAAGGTCACCAATGATGCCATTGGGATAATCCGAGGGTCCGGGGAAGGCAAAACTGATGGCTGCAACCGAGGCCACCTTGGCCCGTGCTTCCGCAAACCCATCCCGGATGGTGCCTAGGCATGCGCCCAGGTCGTGGCCCTGAGAAGGACGTGATAGCGGTTCCATGCAGGCCTCACCGCCCTGCATAGCTCCGAACACAAAATTGGTGCCCCCGGCATCGAGGGTCAGTACCACACGCTGATCACGAATATCCATGTCAAACCGCCTTTCGTCCCGTCAGCGAAAGTCCCACAAGATAGACAAAGCAGATGGCGGGCACCGCGTAGGCAAGGCTGGTCATGCCCATGTCGGAGAGTCGCCCCATGAACAAAGGGACGATGGCACCGCCACTGATGGCCATGCACATGAGGCCGCTTAGTTCCGAAGCGCGCTCGGGGCGCTCCTCCACGGTGAGCGAAAAAAGCATGGGCCAAATATTGGCAAAGCCAAGGCCTCCCAGCAGAATGCCTGCCAGGGCCAGCGATGGCACTCCCGTCATCAGTCCCAAGACGCCCAACAGCCCCAAGGCTCCCGAAATGCGGAAGAAGGCTCGTGGCGGCACGGGCAAGGCACCCGCGATCAAGCGACCCACGGTCAAGGCTCCAAAAAACAGGGTGGGCCCGAGAAGCGCCGCCCGATCCGAAGGGAATCCAAAGCTCTCCAGGGTGGGCTTCAGGAAGCGCGCCATGCAGACCTCAGCGCCGACATACAGAAAGATGCCCAACACTGCGAAGAAAAAGACGGGTTCCTTCAAGAGCCCCAGGCTGCTGCGAATGCTCGGGGGAGCCTCGGCCCGGCTTTCCTCCACCTTCAGGCCCGACATCAAAAGCAAGGCCACGACCATCAGGACGAAAAAGACCGGAAAGGCACCCCGCCACCCCATGGATTGAAAGAGGGGAAGCACCACCACCAGTCCCACCAAGTAGGCCGAAGCCGAGGAACCCAGGCCCTTGATGCCCTGGGCCAAGGACAGGTTGCGAGCGTAGCCACCGGCAGGGCTCACATCCCGCATGATGGGGTTTCCAGCCACCTGCAGAAACGTGGTCCCCACTCCCAACAAAAAGATGCAGAACAGCAGCAAGCCGAAGGATGGCATCCGCAGCATGGGAATCAAAATGCCTAGGGCGCTAATGGCCAAACCTAGCTGGAGCAGTCGCTTCTTGCCGATTCTGGCGGCCAAGAGCCCCCCGGGTACGCTAAAAACGGCGAAGGCGATGAATACGAAAAAAGTTAATAGCGTGGCCATGACATTGCTCAGTTGGTACTGAGTTTTCACAGCATCCGCCATGGGACCCATGGCATCTGCCACCCCCATTACGAGAAAAGTGAGGAATATCGGCAGGGTGCGCAGATTCACGGGTTACTCCTGGGATTGGTCCAGTCTACTGGACCGATTCCCTCCTGCAATCCAGCGGCGGAATTCTACAACTGAGCCATACCTCTGGCCCTGATGAGACAGATCCTTGCCCTCGGCTCGCGAGGTGTGCATCCTGCAAGATGGGCCAAGCCTAAACCGGGCATCTGTTCGCGGCGTAGGCCCTCAGTCCAGTAGAACAGTTCTTTTGATCTTTCGAGGAGTGGCGATGCTACGAGCCCCCATGATTTCGACCCTGCTGATCAGCTTCGGCCTCGTGGCCCAGAGCCCGGTGCCAACGGGGCCTGTTCGCCTTTCCCTTCAGGATGCGATTCGCACCTCGATCGAAAAGAACCTCCAGGTTCAGGTGGCGGTAGAGACTCGGGAAAGCCTCCAGGCGGCGGTGCTTTCCGAACGTGGCGCCTTCGATTGGACCCTGGATAGTGGGCTGTCTCTGGGTCGCACCAAGCGCGCCAGTCTTCAGACCTCCAATAGTGATTTGATCCCTGGGGCGACGGTCACCCGCGACACCGAAAATACCTCCACCAGTCGCAATATTTACGCTTCGATTTCCAAGCCCTTTGAATGGGGTGGCACCCTGAGTGTTAACTATGGGAATCAGGGCGGCTCACTCTATAGCTCCTCTATTTCCCAAGGCACGAGCGTAGTCACATTGGCCGATGGCACGGTGCAGCCCGCCATCCCCTTTGGTCCCACCGCCGGTAGCCCTTACCGCTACGGCACAAACTTGGGAGCCACCTACAAACAGTCTCTGCTGCGGAATTTCGGCAAGGATGTAACCGGCGCTCGCCTGATCATCGCCCGCAAGAATGCAGAAGCCGCTAACTTCGGATACCAGAAATCCATCATCGATCTCGTTGCGAGCACGGAAACCCTGTATTGGGATGTCGTTTTCGCTCAGCGCAATCTTGCGAACAAGCAGCAGGCGCTGACTCTGGCCCAAAAGCAGCTCAAGGAAAATCGCATCCGTGTGGAAGTCGGCACCCTGGCCCCCATCGAAGTGACCAGCGCGGAAGCCGCCGAAGCCCAGCGACAGCAGGACATCATCACCGCCGAGGCTCAGTTCGCCAATGCCAAGGACGCCTTGTTGCGGTCCCTTTACCCCACCACTGCCCGCCCCGAAAGCCTGGAACTCACGGATTCTCCAACGCTAAGCCACATCACCACCGATGAAAAGAGTGCCGAGAAAATGGCCCTAGAGCGCCGCGTGGAGCTCAAGAGTGCTCGCCTGGATTACCAAGCCAAGCAGATCCAGGAGGGTGCCTCCAAGAATCGCCTGATGCCCCAACTCGACGCCTACGTCACCTACCAGGGCAATAGCAACACACGTGAGACTTGGTCAGCCGTGAACAGCGATCTCACAGGCGCCAAATATCCTGGCTATTCCGCAGGCCTGACCTTCTCCCTGCCCATTTTCAACCACGCCGCCAAGGGCAGCATGGCTCAAGCCCGCGCCTCGCGACGCAGCAGTGAATTAACCCTGCGGGACCTGGAACTGGGAATCGCCCTGGAAGTGCGCACTGCGATCCGCAACGTCGACTCCACGGAAAAGGGTGTTAAGGCTGCGGAAAAAACCCGCATCTTCCGCGCAAAGGATCTCGAAGCCGAGCAGAAGAAATACGAGAACGGCATGAGCACGAACTTCCTAGTGCTTTCCAAACAGGATGTTCTGGATTCTGCCAAGAGCACGGAACTACAGTCCCAGATCAACTACGCCAAGGCCGTCACTGCCCTGGAAAAGGCCCTGGGCAACCTGCTGGAAGCCCGGAAGATCGAGCTGTAATCGAACCCTTCCAACCCAAAAAAACGGGGCCAAATTGGCCCCGTTTTTTTTAGCGATGCTCAATCAGCTCTGCGGTCTTAAAACGAACCTTGGGAACGGTAGCGTATTTGTCATCCAGGGCGCGGTAACCGGCGGGGCAGGCGCAAACCGTAGCCCATGTCGTATCGCCGAGGCCCAAAATTTCGTCGTATTTGGCCGGATCCAAGCCCTCCATGGGGCAAGTATCCACGCCCAGGAGGGCGGCCGAGGTCATGAAATTGCCGAGGGCGATGTAGACCTGACGGGTGGCCCACTCATTGATGGTTTTGGAACGCGGACCCTCCGCCAAATCACCCACCATGTAGCCGCGATACATCGCCAGCGATTCCCGGG
>JAIFMW010000222.1 GCA_020048105.1 Deltaproteobacteria bacterium
GCGCATGCTCCCCATTAGGGGCTGCTGGAAGGTTCTCGGCTTGGGTTTTGGCTTCATCGGTACACCGGATTCTGGGCGTTTGCCTCAGATATCTGGTGTACGGCGCAGGCGATAGGTTCCCGGAAAAGCTCATCAAATATGGGTTTGTGGGGTTATTCAGGGCCGACTTTTTAAGTCCGCATCAAACGCCAAATCCGGGATCAATTTGCCTCCCCAAAAAAAACGCGGTCCGAAGACCGCGCATTTTTTGGAGGGCTGGAACAAACCTTAGGCCTTAACGTCGGCTGCCTTCTGCTTGCTCTTCTTGAGGTATTTCTCCAGGATGAGGCTGGCTTCAGCGGGAGACACGGGGCCGTAGACTTGATCGTCCACCATGATCACTGGCGCTAGGCCGCAGGTGCCGAGGCAGCGGGTGCTCTCCAGGGAGAACATCTTGTCCTTGGTGGTCTCGCCGAACTGAATGCCCAGCACGTCCATGAGGCGCGTGGAGAGCTTGTCGGCGCCCTTGACGTAGCAGGCGGTGCCCAGGCACACGTTGATGATGTGCTTGCCACGGGGCTGCAGGCGGAAGTAGTGGTAGAACGTCGCGACGCCCGTCACCTTGGCGTAGGGAATCTGGGCGAGCTGGGCCACGGAATGCATCTGATCCTTGCCCAGGTAGCCGAAGTGGCCCTGGACCATGTGCAGGATTGCGATGAGCTGGCTTTCGGAGTGGTCGGCCTTCGCGTTCTGCTCGATGTAGGAAATGATGTGCTCGGGCAGAAACTCTTCACAGGCGGCTTTGACTTCCGCCCAGTTGTCGGTATTGACGACGGCGTGGCTCATTTAATCCCCCTCGGCATGCGGGCTTCGTAGTGGGTGTGGAGCAGCTTGTGCGCCTTTTCGCCGTTGGGCTCGCCCAGGAACTCGGCGTAGAGATGCTCGATGGCAGGGTTCTCGTGGGAGCGACGCAGCTGCTTCTTCTCATCGATATCGTAGAGGGCCTTGGCGCGAATGCGGGCCGTTTCGGGATCCAAAGGATCATGATCAAGGGGTGGATAAGGCTGGCCACCGCCCATGATGCACCCGCCGGGGCAGGCCATGATCTCGATCAGGTGGTATTGCTTGTCACCCTTCTTGACGGCTTCCAGAATGTGTTTGGCATTCGTCAGACCGTTGGAGACCGCGATATTGATATCCATGCCGGCGATGCGCAGGGTGGCTTCCTTGAGGCCGGTCACGCCGCGGACTTCGTCGAAGACCAGGGGACCCAGTTCTTCGCCGGTGAGCTTGACGGCGGCGGTGCGTAGGGCGGCTTCCATCACGCCACCCGTTGCGCCGAAGATATCGGCGGCACCGGAGGAGATGCCCAAGGGACGATCAAATTCACCATCGGGAAGATTGACGAAATCGATGCCGTAGGACTTGATCATCCAGGCCAGTTCGCGAGTGGTGAGTACGGCGTCCGTGTAGGGAATGCCATCTTCCATGGCCTGCTCGGGTCGGGCGGCTTCGAACTTCTTGGCGACGCAGGGCATGATGCCCACGACGTAGATGTCCTTGGGATCCAGGCCCTTCTTCTCGGCGTAGTAGGTCTTGATGAGCGTGCTCATCATCTGCATTGGAGACTTGCAGCTGGAGGTGTGCTTGATCATTTCGGGGTAGAACTTCTCGAGGAAGTTCACCCAGCCGGGGCTGCAGCTGGTAAGCAGCGGCAGGTTTTCGCCCTTCTGCACGCGGGTAAGGAATTCGGTGGCTTCCTCGATGATCGTGAGATCGGCACTGTAGTTGGTATCGAAGACTTCATCGAAGCCCATGCGACGCAGGGCGGTGACGAGCTTACCGGTGACGGGCGTGCCCATGGGAAGACCAAAGGCCTCGCCGAGGGTGGCGCGAATGGCGGGTGCCACCTGCACGACCACGTGTTTGACATCCCGGGGCATGGCCAGAGCTTCCCAGACACGCTCGGTGTGATCCTTTTCGAGGAAGGCAGCAGTGGGGCACACGGCGACGCACTGGCCGCACTGGATGCAGACAGATTCGTCCATGTTGCCGAGGTTGGCGGGGCCGACCACGGTGTGGAAACCACGGCCATGTTGGCTGAGGTTGCTCACGCCCTGAACTTCTGAGCAGACGCGCACGCAGCGACCGCAGAGGATGCACTTTTCGGGCGTACGGATTACGCTCTGGCCCGAATCCTCGATGGGGAAGCGCTTGCGTTCGCCGTTGAAGATGCGCTCGCGCACACCCAGGCGGTAGGCCTGCTTCTGCAATTCGCAGTTGCCGTCGCGCTCGCAGGTCTGGCAATCCCGTGGGTGGTTATCGAGCAACAACTCGACGATGTCGCGGCGGGCCTGACGGATCTCGGGGCTGTTGGTTTGGACCTCCATGCCTTCCCACACTTCCTGCGAGCAGGCGGTGAGGAAATGGTTGAAGCCCTTGACCTGAGTCACGCAAACGCGACAAGCACCTTCGATGCTGAGGTTGGGGTGGTAGCAGAGGCGGGGGATGTTGATCCCCAGTTTCTCGGCCGCCTTGAGGACGGTGGTTCCCGTGGGAACCTGAAGGGGCTCTCCGTCAATGGTGAGGTTGATCATCTTGTCGATCATCGTTTCATTCCTGGGCTAGTTTTGCGTTGGGCCAAAGGTCACACACGCTCGACGGCGTCGAAACGGCACACTTCAAAGCACTGGCCGCACTTGACGCAGCGGTCTTGGTCGATGACGTGGACTTCCTTGCGGGTGCCGGAAATGCACTCGGTGGGGCAGTTGCGGGCGCACACGGTGCAACCGATGCAGGTATCGGCGCTGATCACATACTTGATGAGGGCAACGCACTTCTTGGCCGTGCACTTCTTGTCAACGATGTGCTCGACGTATTCTTCGCGGAAATACTTGAGCGAAGAAAGGATCGGGTTCGGCGCGGCGCGGCCGAGACCGCAGAGGCTGGTCTGCTGGCAAAGCTTGGCCAAGCGCTCGAGTCGGTCGAGATCGCTCATTTCGCCCTTGCCCGAGGTGATCTTTTCGAGGATCTCCAGCATGCGAGTCGTGCCTTCGCGACAGGGCGTGCACTTACCGCAGCTTTCTTCCTGGGTGAAGGTCAGGTAGAACTTCGAGATATCGACCATGCAATCTTCTTCGGAGAGCACGATCATGCCGCCGGAGCCCATGATGGAGCCGGCCTTGGCCAGGGGGCCGAAGTCTACTTCCATATCGATCCACTTGGCGGGAATGAAGCCGCCGGCGGGGCCGCCGGTTTGCACGGCCTTGAGGGGCAGATCGTCCTGCACGCCGCCGCCGATATCGTAGACGACCTTGCGCAGCGAGGTGCCCAGGGGCACTTCCACGAGGCCGGTGTGTTTGACCTTGCCGGCCAGGGCGAAAACCTTGGTCCCGCCGGATTCTTCAGTGCCAATGGAAGCGAACCAAGCACCGCCGTAGTTGATGATGGCGGGGATATTGGCGAAGGTCTCAACGTTGTTGATCGAGGTGGGCTTGCCCCAGAGACCGCGCACCACCGGGTAGGGAGGACGCACCTTGGGTTGGCCGCGCTCACCCTCGATGGAGCGGATCAGGGCGGTCTCTTCGCCGCAGACGAAGGCACCGGCACCCAAGCGGATTTCCAGGTCGAAGCTCCAATCGGAACCCATGACCTTGTCGCCCAGAATGCCGGCTTCGCGGCACTTTTCGATGGCGTTTTGAATGCGCTTGATGGCGAGAGGATATTCGGCGCGGATGTAGTAGAAGCCCTTGCAGGCACCGATAGCGTAAGCGCCGATCATCATGCCTTCGAGGATGCTGAAGGGATCGCTTTCCAGCATGCCGCGATCCATGAAGGCACCTGGATCGCCTTCGTCGCCGTTGCAGATGATGTAGCGGGTCTTGTCGGGCTGCTGGCTGGCCATCTGCCACTTCTTGCCAGTCAGGAAGCCGCCACCGCCACGGCCCCGGAGCTTGGCCTTGAGCACTTCGTTGATAACCCAGTCGGGATCGCTCTTGGAGAGGCTGGTGGCCAGGGCCTTGAAACCGTCGAACTTAACGTATTCTTCGAGGCTATCGGGATCCAGGATGCCGCTGTTGCGCATGGCCACACGGCTCTGGAGATTGAAGAAGGAGACATCGCCGTAGAGGTCGAAGAACTCCTGGTAAATGGGCTTGTCAGTGACCTTGAGGGCGGGCACTTCCTCGCCCTTGAGGACCTGCTTCTGGATGAGTTCATCCAGATCGGATTCGCTGGTCACGCGGTAGAGAACGCGGAAGGGGCGCACCAGGATATGAGCGCGCTCGCCACATTCACCCTGACATGCGCCGAAGCAGCTGGCACTGGTGATCCGGACTTTGTCCGCAGCCACGCCAGCTTCCTGAAGTTTGCGCTGGAAGACTTCACGGAAGTTGATCTTGGCACCCACGCTGCAGCGCTTGCCTTCGCAGAACAGGAATTCAACCTGCTGATCGGGATCGATGGAGCCATCCAGGATCTGCTCGGCGAGGGGTAGGCCCTTTTGAACATGGTTGGTAAAGATCTTGTGCACCATGTCCCGATTGACGCGCTCGTATTTAACGGGCATTTTGCCGGGGACGTTGACGCCGACGATGGGTTCTTTGCTGCACCGGCCCGTGCACCCTGTGCGATGGATGACGATATCTTCGCGGCCAGAAGACTGGATGTGCTTGGCAAACTCATCCATCACATCTACGGCGCCAGCCGCGTTCTCGCAGGTGGCAGAACCCACCTGGATCACAATCTTGGCGGCGTCACCACGGGCAGCAAGGGACTGGTCGACCCTTTCTGTCAGCGCCTTGTAAAACTCGGTCACCGGGTTTGGCATGTGGGCTCCATGAATTCTTGGGCAGTTCCGAGCGCCGCCCGCGAAGTGAGAAAATTTTATCGACAAAAAATGATCGATTGCGGAGACGTGTAACCGAGAAAATTTTATCGATTCGTGGTTCCGCGTGAAAACAAGGCATGTGCCCTGTTGTTTTGGCCGTCCGCATTGGACGTTTGTTTCCTTGTCTCACTCAGGTCCTCGGCTCGTGGCGGGTCCTGAAATGCGGCAGATCGGCCACGGGATAAATGTATAAGGGATCCGCTTGGAAAGCGTTGACTTTAATCACATCGGCGGTGGCTTTGGATACTTAAGTTCTTTCAGTTCGCCATTCTAAGCAGCATTTTTGGAGATGCGCTTTGGGCCCCTCGCCCTTATTCTGCTTGGCTTTGTCCGGGTGTTTTATCCGTCAAACAGAGCAGGCCGCAACCTATTCAGAAGGGTTCCATGCCGATTTGTTGTGATTTAAAGACAAACACCTTGGGGGCGGTGCTCTCTTACCACTTCACCCGCACACGGTAGGTCAGGGTTGCGCTGCCTTCGGCGGGCACCTCCACCTTGAATTTGGCGACCCCAGCGGCTTCCTTGGTGAAGGTGTGGCTTTTCTGGATTATTTCCCAGTCGCCATAGATGGGCTCCTGGACCGCAACTGTGACGGCTTCCTTCTTGGCATTTTTGAGCACCACTTCGAAGGCCATCTCATACACGTTGCCCCAGGTCCCTTGTTTGCCAAGGCTCTTGTAATCGCTTTGTTTGCGGCGGGCGGTTACATCGAAGGCATCACCCAGCTTCAGGCGCACCAGTTCGTTTTTAGGGGTGTGGTCGATGGCGTCTTCGCCCACGAATTGGGCGCGGCCTTCACTGTCTCGCTTGTAAACCCGCACGATGCCCTTGGGGAGTGGCATGCCCATGCGGCTTTCCGTGCGGTTATCGAATTCCACAAAGACACCAACTTTGATCTTGTCCCCCAGATTGCTGTAGCTGCCCTGGTAGTAGTAGCTGTCGCCCTTGAGCAGGTATTCCTTGCGGATGGGCACATTGGCCGCCGAGAGAAGCGCGACCTGCTTGGTCTGGTTCTCCTTGAGCGTGGTGGGGCGATCCAAGGTGTAGAGGTGGTATTCGAAGAGGCTCTCCTCCTTCATTTCGGGCGCGGACTCGGCGCGCGCAGATTTTGCCATCGACATCATGGGAGCATTCGGGCGCCTGGGCTGAACGCGGTTCACATCGCCTGCTACCAGTTGCAACGTGGCATTGGGATAAGCCGCGCCGCTTTGGTTGGTGAGGGTAACCCAGCCGCTGAGATCCAAGGTTTTCTCATCCGCCGACAGGTTGGCCACGTAATCGGCCTTCCAGGCAAGGCCACCGGTGAGGTAGCTCAGCTCCAGCTTCTGGCTTTTTTCTGCGGCGCTATGGAGGTTGACCACCAGCGTGGGGCGGGCGCGTAGGTTTTCGGGAACCTTGGGGTAAACGATGCGGCCCGGGGCCGAGGTCTCGATGCGATCGGCGAATTGGAGAACCACACCGTTGTTGGTGGCCAATACGGTGGCTTCCTCGCGCAGTTCCTTCGCGCCAGCGCCTTCGGCATTGGGAATGCTGCGCACGATGATTACTTTTTGGCCGACATACTTTTCCAGCAACTTCGTGGGAGTCAGGAGATCGAAATCAAAGTTCTGCTCCACCACCCAGAAGTCCTTGGGTAGCGTGAGATTGCGCAGCAGCGCCGTTTCGGGCCGAATCTGTGCCGAGACTTCCTGAAAGGCCAGCGCCTGATTGCCTTTGTCCAATTTGACTTCGCGCTGATCTTTCACGAGAGCGAGATTGTCGTTGTAGATGGTTACGGCGAGGGATTGTTGGTCCTTGAGGGTCGTGGTGATTTCCTTGGGGCTCTGGGCCGCGAGAGCAAGGGCGATGGGGGCGAGAAGCAGGGCGCGCATGGGGGCTCCTTGGGGTGGATCAAGTGAGGATTTTGGGTTTGCAAGAAGCGGCTACCACCACAAAGGCAACCTGCACAATTCCGGACGAGAGCTCGACACTCCGCGTTTCACGGACCATGGCGAGGTTGTTGTGGTAGATCGTGATGCCCCGGGCGATGCGCACTTTGCTCATGCTCGTCACTTCCGGCGCTGGCTGAGCAGCCAAGCCCAGGCCAAGAGCGGAAAGAAACAAGGCTAGTTGTGAAAACATGTGTTCAGCTTATCTTATGCCCAGGAATTTCAGCCACGGGGTTTGAACTTTATCCGCGTGCATCGGCGTTCATCATTGTTTGAAAAGCATTTGACTTTGATGAACGCAAATGAACGCTGATGGTTGGAAGCCCGCCGTCGTTGAGCCATTCAGGCTTGCGCTGGGCGAGACGGGTCGATAGTTCCAGGCCATTCGGCAGGTGCGCGCCACCCCCCGAGCCTTGGAGGTATTCTGTAAACCTCTTCCGGAGTTCCTATGCCTGTGCCCACGCTTGATTCCACCGCTTTACGCGTACTCGGTGCGCTGCTGGAAAAGCAGATGAGCACGCCGGAGTACTACCCGCTGACCCTGAATGCGCTGGTGAATGCCTGCAACCAGAGTAGTAACCGGGATCCGGTGCTGCACCTGGAGGAAGCCGCCGTGCTGGATGGCATCGAAACCCTTCGGGCCGAACAGTTGGCCTGGGAGGTGCGGGGCGCGGGATCTCGCACGACCAAATTTGAACATCGCGTTCGTGAGCGCTTCGATCTTACGGAGCAAGAGTCGGCAGTGCTTTGCGAGCTGATGCTGCGAGGGTCGCAAACACCGGGCGAGTTGCGTTCGCGCACGCAGCGGCTCTACGCCTTTCAGGATCTCGCGGAAGTGGAAGCCGCCCTGGATTGCCTGGAATCCGGCCCTGAGCGCCTTGCCGTGAAACTGCCGCGACAGCCCGGCTCTCGGGAATCTCGCTATGCCCAAGTGCTGGGTGGCGACGATGATCCCCGCGCCACCCAGCCCTTATCGGCAGCTCAAGGGCATGAACCTGCGGCACCCTCATTGCGTGATGAAGTAGCTGCGCTGCGTTCGGATCTCGCAACCCTGCGCGCGGAATTCGAGACCTTTCGCTCGCAGTTGGAATAGGCAAGGCATGGCTCTTTGTGGTCCATCTAGGCTTGAATTTCGACGCTTTAAGGAATTGTGGGAAGCGCCCAAGCAGGCACAACGGTTGTGCGTAACGCTGCCATGGCATGCCTTTTCCATGCCTGCGGTTCCATTTCATCAGAAAAGATGAAACGCCAAGACGCCAAGGCTCCAAGAAAACCAATCAACACCAGGGTGGAAGGTTGCCGGATCCCGCGATGCGGGATCTCCGCTCCCAAGAAGGTGGGCTTCCGGCCGAAAAGCGGCAGGGGCGATCCTTGAGAGGGCTCACTGATGCTGCTTTCCTTGGCGAAGATGCGCAGCGATTAACAGCCACCAAAAAACAAGCATTGTAAGTCACGCGGAGTCGCGGGGGCGCGGAGAATGAACTTATCCCGAGCCAAATCAATTTCTCCTACCCTTCTTTTTCTCCATTTCTCCGCGTCCCCCGCGACTCCGCGTGACTAAATTTGAACGGAACTTCGCGCCCTTGCGGCTTCGCGTGAGAAAAACGTTCTCACGAAGCCGTGAAGAACGCGAAAAGGAAAAGGCCTTCGTGTTCATGTCAGATCAAAAAACAGCACCTCGGAATCCTCAAAGGAAGCCACAACCAGGTTGCTTTCCTTCTCGATGGCAACGCCATCTCCAGCCTTGAGAGGTACCCCGTTAAGGTCCAGAGAACCCGTGGCTACCTGCATCCAGCCGTGACGGTTCGTTGCCAGTTCTCGATGGAGCGAAACACCGGCATCCATCCGGGCCACGTCGATGCGAGCATCCTGGAAAATTTTGATCGCACCCTTGGCGTCATCCGGACCGGCCACTTCTTTCCATCGATTGCGCAACTCCGAATCTTCGAAACGCACCTGATCGTAGCGAGGGGTCAGGCCCTGCGCCTGGGGCAGGATCCAGATCTGCAAAAGATGCACTGGAGTTTCTGTCGAGGCATTGAATTCGCTATGGCGGATGCCGCTTCCCGCGCTCATGACCTGGGCCTCGCCGGGTTGAATCATCCCCTTAGTGCCCAGAGAATCTTGATGCTCCAGCGCACCTTCCAACACCCAGGTGAAGATTTCCATATCCTTGTGGCCATGCGTGCCAAAACCCTGGCCGGGCGCAACCCAGTCCTCGTTGATAACGCGCAGGGCATGGAACTGTTGATGACGTGGATCGTAGTAGTCGCCGAAGCTGAAGCTATGCCACGTATCCAGCCACCCGAAATCGAAATGGCCACGTTCGCTTGCGGGTCGAAGGGTAATCATGGGCTCTCCGTTGGGAATAAGATGTCTAAACATCGAAAGTGGTGACGATCCCATTGGTAGACCCTTGAACCCATTGTTTTTTAAGGCCTTAGGCCTATCTTGGTACCGAGTCTTCTCCAGGAGTACAGCCATGATTCAGCGCGTTCTTGTGGGTGTGGATTTTTCGGATTCTTCCCGTGTGGCCCTTGAGCGGGGTGCCGAGTGGGCCGTTCGTTTAGGCATTCCTTTGATTGCCATCCATGTATTGCAACCCCCAGCCCCCATGCTGCCCGAGGCCCAAATTGCGCTGCCTGATCCAGCGTGGCTGCGCTCCATGGAGGATCACGCCCGAGAGCATTTGGAAAGCATGATCAAAGCTATTCCCAAGGCCGAAGTGAGCGTGAAATGGGGCAGCCCTGCGGAAGAACTGGTGAACGAAGCCACGCCTGACTCGCTGCTGGTGGTGGCTCAGGTGGGGCATTCAGGGTTGGAGCGTCTGCTTTTTGGTTCCACGGCAGCACGCGTCGTCAAGCACGCTCCTTGCGACGTGCTGGTGGTCCGAGGGGAAACCAAGAAGCGGAAGTAAACCATCCTTGAAAGGGTTTCAGTTGAAGATCCCCTTCGGAATGCTCCGTACCGTCAAATTCAGCCCGATAAAGCGGATCGTGCCAAGTTTGTCGGAATTGGTGGTGCCGCCCCGTAATTCGAGGGTGGTTCGACGGCTAGTGTCCAGCGACACAATTCCGGTGTAGCTGGTGGAAGTTGTTTGGGTGAGATGGTCCTGGTCGCGGCCCAATTCTAAGCCAAGGAGGAAAGGCCGAAGATTGATATCCAAGCCCACCAGAGCCGAATTCTCGAGCAGGCCGGCCTTGCGGGTGGCAGCCGACCCAGCGGAACGTTGGAGACGAGTCGCCATGCGGCCAGCAAGGGCGGCGAAGGTCCGGGAACTGACGGATCCATTGGCTTCGCGAATGGCGGCGACGGAGGTTTCTCCCGCAAATTCGCCATAGCTGTAGGTGTCGTAGGAAGCGTAGGCATGCCAGGTTTCGCCAAGGTAGTCGATGCTGCCGCCGATCCCTTTGCTGGTGAGGTCCAGCTGAGCCGAGCCCGAAACGTATAGCGTTGCGAGTGGCCCTTGGATGGGAACATTGGTAAAGCCGAAGCGGTCGAATTGCGTGCTTCGATACGACCCACTAAGCTCCAAGCGCCATGCGCCGGATTCGAAGAAGGGCTTCAGCGAGAAGGCATTGGATTTCAGCAGATCACTTTCGGCCACGTGGGTATAGCCCCCACCAAGGCCAAAGGCGCCAAAGGCGCCAAAGGCATACTCTCCCGCAACGGATGCGATGTGCGTGCTTGCGCCAGAGGTATTCGTGGAGGTGAGGGTGGAATAGGTGTAGCCCGCCGAGATCATGGAACGGTGGGAAGGCCGCCACTGGAGCCTGGTCTCAGCCAGGCGGCCCTGCTCGCTATCGGCTTCGCCGCCCAATTTCCAAACAATGTCTGTGGGGGTCGGCAACGGCTCAAGCCGGGATTCTTGGGACCGCAGGGCAGGCTGTGACGCGGTGGCAAAGGCAAGGAGAATAAGGACGGTGTAACGGCTTTTCATATCGAAACCCTCGGGGCTTGGGTGCAGAAAGACCCGAGGATGGGTCGAAGCCGCAACCTACTGGACCGCAGATTAGGGCATTTGGTTTAACGCCTTTAGTAAAAAACGTCAAAACCCGTGCAGGCCAGCCAAAATTGTTAAAGCCCCCACCAAGGAGCCTGCCGTCAAAACCCATCCCACGGTTCGAAGATCCCGTGGGGAAGGGGGTCGCCAAAGCACCCAAAGCGCCGCCAGAGTGAGCGGCACAGGTGCCAAGGCCAGGAGCCAGGGCAGGGGTGAAACCAGGACGCCGACAATGAGGGCCAAGCCCAACAGCACGGGAAGGATTTTCGGCCCTCGGATTTTGCCCTGCATCAGGGAGGCGAGAAACCCGCGTACTAGCGTGGTTCCCAGGGCGTGAAGAGCCATGAGGCCCAGGGCTAAGGTAAGCGCCTTCTCGGTGCTGATTCCGCCCAGAATGGCCACCGGCAGCGCCGAAAGGGAAAAGGCCGCAGCCGCCAGCAGTTCGCCGATGGCGCTATGCTCGCGTCCGGCGAGAAAGAGCCCGAAAATTCCCGCTCCAAAAACCACGGCGGGAATAATCGATTGAGCTTGATGCAGGGAAGCTCCGATCCACGCAAGGCCCAATGCTGGAAGAAGCACAAGCGCGACAAGAAACAGCCGACGAAGGGCTGCTTGAGAACCCTGGTTTTGTGCGATTTCGCCACGCCGTCCCATAAGGACCAGCAAGGGTTCGCTAGCCAAAAATACCAAGGTCGTAGCCAGGGCTTGGCCCCAGGCCCTTGGGCTGGCAGGCACCAGGAGAAGGCTCGCGAGTAGGGAAACGCCGAGTTGGGCGTAGGCTCCGTGTTCACGTGGCATCAAGGAAACAGGTTTGGGATTCACGCGGGCCACCATGAACTAAGTGTCAGAGGTTCGCACGGCTGCGCCTTGATGGAGATCAAATAGCCCGGAAATCACGAAGTTGGTACGAGGCCCGAAACACCTAAGGCTCCGCTGCTTTGGTTGCTTCCCGTCAGGATGCGCCGAAGGTAGCCCACTTGCCCAAGGTGATGGGCAAGATGAGCACTCAGGTGAAGGAGGAACAAGCCCGCTGGCATGCGAAGGCCACTGGGAGCATTTAGAAAATCCTCGGAAAGCGCTGAGGGTGGCAGCGAGGCAAGAACCGCATCCACAGTGGCTCGGGTTGTTTCGAGTTCGTTCAATAGATGTTCTCGAGAGAGGCCGCGAGTACTGAATTCGTATTCACGATTTCGCAGGTATCCGGTGCCGCCCAAAGTTGCCCCGACAAAGTGTTGCAGATTCCCGCAGACATGCAGGACGAGATTCCCTGTGGAATTCGAGATTCCAGGAAGGGTTTGCCAGATCTTGTTTTCATCGTCGAATAGTTCGATTTCACGGGAAAACGAAATCAGCTCTCGGGTCAGCAAAAGGCTTATCCAGGCTGCATCCATTTTGTTCATTTCTCCTCAATCGTGACTCAGGCCAGTCGTCGCACCAGGAAGCGGGTGGCCTTCCATTCGGCCCATGCCATGCGCAGTTCGGCGCGGCGGGTGAGCATGGCAATTTTCCATTCCTGATGATGGGTCTTTAGGCTTTCACGCTGCTCCTGAAGCGCCACCAAGGCGTGATCCATGCGCAGGCGCGCAGAGGCCAGCCTCGCTCGAAGGTCTTCGGCCACGCTGGGAGGTGCCGCGATCAGGCGCGCTGCAAGACGTTTTTCCTCCATGGCCAGTTTTGCGCGTTGGATGACGGTTTCCGGTACACGCCGCAATTTGTCGGCCATACCCACCCAGGAAAGCGCCTGGATTAGCCATTTGGCGGTGTCCCACTGATACCAACGAATGCCATTGCGATAGTCGCCGGGCCACATGTGGTGGAAATTGTGATAGCCCTCGCCAAAGGTGAAGGGTGCGAGCAAACCGTTATCCCGCGCGGTGTTGGTATCTGTGTAGGGCTGAGTGCCAAAGGCATGAGCGGCGGAATTGATCAGGAAGGTGGTGTGGTGCGTGAGCACGATGCGCAGGATGAGGCCCATGACCAGGTGTCCCCAAACGTTGTCTGTGGCGAACCCGATGGCAACGGGGATAAGGGATACCACCGCGCCGATGCGGAAGAAATACCGGTCCTGCCAGCGAACCAGGGGATCTGCCTGGAGATCAGTCACGCCCTCCAGTGGGTGCGACGTGCTTTCCATGACCCAGATCCAGTGGGCGTGCCAGAAACCCTTGCGGATGCTGTAGGGATCCCGTTCGGTATCGACAAAGCGGTGATGGAGGCGATGATCACTGGCCCAGCGCAGGGCAGAATTCTGAAAGGCTGCGGCGCCAAAACAAAGCAGTACCAAGCGCAGTGGCCAGCTGGCGCGATAAGAACGATGGCTGAAAAGGCGGTGGTACCCCATTGCCACCGAAAGCCCGATGGCAATAAACATCCCCAGGCTGACGCTGAGTTCGAAGAGCAAGGCCTTGCTGTAGATGATGTTGAGGGGCACTAAGACAACGGCCAGAATCAGCGTGCCGATCAAGAATGGCGTATTGAGTGGGTTCCAGCGGCGCGATTGGGTCATTGACTACCTCCAGCGCCGCCTTAAGGGAAATCCGGGGGTGCCAGGAAGATTAGATGATCTGGGGCGAGGGTTGTTTGAGGGGAATTTGAGGATCGGCGAAACCGGTTATTTGGGCGTGGTCCCCAGTCGAGATCCAAGGGCCGTTAGGCATTGAATCTCCATTCGGACGCTTTGGATCGATTCCAGCAGTTCCGGTGGAGATTCGGGGCGCTTGCTCGCCTCGTCGCCTAGGCCGCCGTCAAGATGGGCCTTCATGCGCGCCACAAGATGCTCTCGCACCGGGATGGGGTCGAACAAGCCGCGCAGATGGCCAGCATGTAAAGATTCTTCCTCGCCTCCGCCTTCTTCGGCCTTTGATTTGCTGCCGCCCCCTGCCGTGGAGACCACGATATCGGAAAGGCCAAGAAGGCGCTGGAGCGGGTTCTGCTGCAGGCCCACCTGTTGGAGGCGACTCAGCGTAAAGGTCCGTTCCCGGAAGGTCCAAGTGCCTTCCTGGATTCGCAGGCAGCGATCGGTGAGCACGTAGAATCGCCGTTCGTAATTCCACCGAAGGGCGATCCAGGTCGCTAGGGCCTGGACCGCGAAGGCAATAACGGCAATGGCCTCGATGGCGAGATAGATGGTGTACCAGGTCTCGGGCGAGAAATAACCTAGGCGCGAGGTGTAGCGAAGGAACCAGCCATGCCACCAGAAGGCACTCGCAATAAGCACCAGAAGGCCGATCGCTTGTTTGGGCAACCACGCAAGGCGCAAGTAAAGCAGGTAGGGTTTTCCGGGCCGGAAGACTTCCGCATGGTCTTCTTCTCCGGGCGGAATGTGTGGCACTTCTGGGATTTTCAAAAGTTGCAGGAGTCTCTGTTTCCAATGTTCAATCATGGTCGGCTCGAAGCAACTGATTGCGCAGCGCCTTCAGATCTTCGGCAAGGCCCATGAATTCACGGCTCAGGGCTTCTTCGGGCTTGAGGTTCTCGTCGCCCCGAATGCGGGAGTATAGAAAATCCCGCATGGCTTCATGGTCTGGGATTCCTTCAAGTGTCATCTCCGCACCGCTGGAGCCACTGGCGGTCTGTATCTGGATGCGCGCCAGGCCCAGCCACCGCTCCACCAGATTGCTCACCAGGTGGATGTCTTGGATGCGGGCATAGGTCAGATAGATCTCATGGCGGAAGAAAATGCCCCAACTCATGGAGATCCCCTTTTCGTCGAAGTGGTAGCGCATGGTGTGGTAGCGAAAGTAGAGATAGGGACCCATGAAAACGACCATAGGCAGAGCGGCAACGGCCTTTAGGGCGTAGTAAAGCAACAAGCGCGGAATGGGGCGTTCGATGTCGGGGATCGGCATGAGGGCTCCAGGGAGAAGGGTGATGGAATTATGGTAATGGGCTTGGGGTGGGTATACGAACGACGAAAGCAGCTCGGAATGCTGGGCGGAAAAGCGAAGCCGGAGTCGTTGCAAGCCCAAGAGCGCAAGCCAAAGGCGAAGTCTGATTCGTAAGCAGATGCAGCCCATGATGGGTGGAGGACGTGGCTTCGATGACGGATTCCACTAGTCTGCCAATCCGCTGTGCGGCTTGGGCAGGCTGTCGGGATTCCTTTTGCTGGCGAACACTGCACTGCAGTGTCCGCCCCGCGCTTGCGCGCTCGGCGCAAAAGGAGGGCCGGGCTTACCACGGCACTCGACCCTTCGTCTTATGGCTGCTTCTTCCGATCTGACCAGGTTCAACGGGGGCCGATGCATGGGGCCCGGCTTGGGTCCAGCGTAGCAGAGGATCCGCTGCCCTTGCGGGGCGCCCTTGGGTGGGAACTGCGTAAGCCACGCGTTTTCAAGCGCTATGAATAGGCAAAAAAATCCGCTCGGTCGGGCCTTGACACCACTAGATCTTGGGGTGATCCTTTGTATCCGACACAATCGCTTGCGGTTCGTCCCCATTGCCTCAGAAACAGAGGCCAGTTGGGCTGTCAACTTAAAAATTTCTCGGCGTGGGGTCTGCCCGCGCCTTCGTTTTGTTGTCCCTGGAGCCACCTGCCATGAAGATTTCTCGCCACTTCACTAAGGTCGGTCACGATGCGCTGGAGGGCATTCCCTTCGTCCCGCGCGTTAGTCGAATCACCAAGTTGGATGGCACGGTGGTTTTCGAGGCCAAGGATGTGATGGTGCCGGAGAGCTGGTCCCAGGTGGCGGTGGATATCCTGGCCCAGAAATACTTCCGTCGAAAGGGCATCGATAAGATCGGCGGCGGCGAAAAGGATTCCCGCCAGGTTTTCCATCGCATGGCCGGTTGCTGGCGCCATTGGGGTGAGACCAGCGGCTATTTCAATACCGCAGAGGACGCCCAGGCCTTCTACGACGAATTGACCTACATGCTGGCCAACCAGATGTGCGCGCCCAACAGCCCGCAGTGGTTCAATACGGGCCTGCACTTCGCCTATGGCATCAGCGGACCGGCCCAGGGGCATTTCTACGTCGATCCCAGCAACGGTGAAGTCAAGAATTCCACCTCGGCCTATGAGCGCCCTCAGCCCCACGCCTGCTTCATCCAAAGTGTGTCCGATGATCTGGTCAACCCCGGCGGCATCATGGATCTGTGGATGCGCGAGGCGCGCATTTTCAAATATGGTTCGGGCACCGGCAGCAATTTCTCGAAGATCCGTGGTTCGGAAGAACCTCTTTCCGGTGGTGGACGCAGCTCGGGCTTAATGAGTTTCCTGGCCGTCGGCGATCGCGCCGCCGGTGCCATCAAATCGGGTGGCACTACCCGTCGTGCCGCGAAAATGGTGTCACTGGATCTCGACCACCCCGATATCGAGGCCTTCATCGGTTGGAAGGTGGCCGAGGAGCGTAAGGTCGCCATGATGGCCACGGGTTCCATCTTCATCGCCAAGCACTGGAACGCCATGTGCGAAGCGGTGGAAGGCAGCACCACCCGCGATGCCAACCCTAAGACCAACGAAAAATTCCGCAAGGCTCTGGCCCTCGCCAAGCGCGATGGCGTTCCTGCGGCCTTCATCGCCCAGTGCATCGGCCGTTTAGAACAAGGCGATTTCGCTCGCGATCTGAAGCAGTACGACACCACTTGGGACGGCGAAGGCTATAGCACCGTGGGCGGCCAGAATTCCAATAATTCCGTGCGCGTGCCCGATGCCTTCATGCGCGCCTTGGAGCGCGATGGCGAATGGCAGCTTACGCGGCGAGTCGACGGGCGGCCCATCAAAAATCTGCGCGCCAAAGATCTCTGGTCCAAGGTCAATCACGCGGCGTGGTCCTGCGCGGATCCCGGCATCCAGTTCGATACCACCATCAACGATTGGCATACCTGCCCCAAGGCTGGGCGTATCAATGCGAGCAACCCTTGCTCGGAATACATGTTCCTGGATGACACGGCCTGCAATCTGGCTTCGCTCAACCTTTGTGCCTTCCTGACGGAGGACGGCGGTTTCGATCTCGTGGGCTATCGCCACGCCATTCGCCTGTGGACCATCGTGCTGGAAATCTCGGTGCTGATGGCTCAGTTCCCCAGTGAGCCCATCGCCAAGCTCAGCTATGAATACCGAACCCTGGGCCTGGGCTACGCCAACCTCGGCTCCATGCTCATGCGCATGGGCATCCCCTACGACAGCGAAATCGGATCCCAGTGGTGCGCCGCGCTCACGGCCATTCTCACGGGTGATGCCTACGCGGGCAGCGCCGAAATGGCGGGCGAACTGGGCACTTTCCCAGGCTTTGAGCCCAACAAGGACGACATGCTGCGGGTGATCCGCAACCATCGTCGGGCCGCCTATAATGCGCCCGAATCCGAATACGAAAACCTTTCCATCACACCCCGGGGCCTCAAGGGTACTGGCGTGCCCAAGTCCCTGGTCGAGGCTTCCCGCGAAAGCTGGGACCGGGCCCTGGAACTGGGTGAGAAGCACGGTTTCCGCAACGCCCAAGTCACGGTGTTGGCGCCCACGGGCACCATTGGCCTGTTGATGGATTGCGACACCACCGGTGTGGAACCGGATTTTGCCCTGGTTAAATTCAAGAAGCTGGCGGGTGGTGGCTATTTCAAGCTGGTGAACGGCGCCATTCCCGAAGCCATGATGCGCCTGGGCTACGATCCCGGCCAGATCAAAGACATCGAACGCTACGTCGTGGGTTGGCTCGATATCACCGACGAAACCCCTGGCATTTCCCGCAAGGATCTCTTGGCCAAGGGCTTTCCGGTGGAAGAGATCAACGGTTGGGAAGCCAAGCTGCCCACGGCCTTCGATCCGAGCTTTGTGGTTCCCGTCGAAAAGCTGAAGGTGGCTTTCGGTGAGGAAACCACCACGATCTTCATGGAAGCCTTGACGGGTACCATGACCGTTGAAGGCGCGCCCCACTTGAAGGACGAGCACATTCCCATTTTTGATTGCGCCAACAAATGCGGTCGCAAGGGCCAGCGCTACATCGCGCCCATGGGCCATATTCACATGATGGGCGCGGCTCAGCCGTTCCTTTCGGGCGCCATCAGCAAGACCATCAATCTGCCTGCGGAATACACCGTGGCGCAGGTGGGCGAGATCTACGAGCAGAGCTGGAAGCACATGATCAAGGCCGTGGCGCTCTACCGCGATGGCAGCAAAATGAGCCAGCCCCTGGCCACCAATCTCGATCTGCTCGATGGCCTGGAAACGCTGCTGGATGATGAAGCTCCCAAGGCCGAAAAGGTGCAGGTGATCGCCCAGGCCATGACCCAGCAGGTGGTACGCATCTACCGGCGCAAGCTCCCCAATCGGCGCGGCGGCTACACCCAGGCGGCGACCATCGGCGGCACCAAGCTCTACCTTCGCACTGGGGAATACGAAGACGGCACCTTGGGAGAAATCTTCCTGGATATCCACAAGGAAGGCGCCGCCTTCCGTGCTGTGCTCAACTGCTTCGCCATCGCGGTATCCATGGGGCTGCAGCACGGGGTGCCTCTGGAAGAGTTCTGCGATGCCTTCCTCTTCACCCGCTTCGAGCCCAATGGCATGGTGCAAGGCAGTGATACGGTGAAGTTCAGCACGTCGCTCATCGACTTCGTGTTCCGGGAATTGGCCATCAGCTACCTCGGTCGCTTTGAATTGGCCCAGGTCGAGCCCGAACAACTCATGCATCTGGCGGGCGGGCTCAAGCCCGAAAGCCAGGCGGCGGGTGCTCCCGTTCAGAACGGAGGCATGACACCTCTTTTTCCTGAAGCCGAAGCGCCGAGTTCCATTCCGGTACCTGAGCTCGTGCATGCCCACGCCCCGGCCGCCACGGCCAAGCAGCCCACCGTGGATGCCTACCGTTCGGCTCGGGAAAAGGGCTACACCGGGGATCCTTGCCCCGAGTGCGGCCACCTGACCCTGGTGCGTAACGGCGCCTGCCTCAAGTGCCAAACCTGTGGCGC
>JAIFMW010000154.1 GCA_020048105.1 Deltaproteobacteria bacterium
GACGCCGCATGGATGGATCACATCTCCATCCCGCAACCGAAGAGCGAAATCCATGCATGATCAACCCGCCATATCCAAGATGCTTGCCGACCGATTCCAATCGCCGACCCGCCGCGTGTTGCTGGTAGCACCTCCTGACGCAGCAAAAGAATTATTTCTTTATGCCACCGCTAAGCGAGGACGCTACACCAATTACCCTCCCTATGGCCTGGGCCTGCTGGCGACACACCTACAGGAAGCGGGTGTAGAAGTGCGGATCCTCAATCTCAATCATGAGGTCCTGACAGCCTGCGCCGAGACAGCCCAGGAGGCTGAGTTCCACTTCGACACTGTTTGGCAGGGTGCCCTGGACCGTATGATGACCGACTTCAAACCGGACCTCATCGGCATCACCTGCATGTTCACCATGACCCATGACTCCTTGAAAGCGGTTTGCACATATCTTCGGAGCCGCTGGCCTGTTCCTCTTTGTGCAGGCGGCGTCCACGTGACCAGTAGCGTGGATCCGGTGCTGGATGATATCCCGGCCATCGATGCAGTCTTCCTAAGGGAGGCCGAGCTGGCTTTCCTCGCTTTTGTAAAATACTTAAATGGACAATTACCCGAGGAGTCTCTTGCCCAGATGATCGTGCGAAGTGGCGAAACGCGCCTGCGGATCACCCACAAGACCACCCCCGACAATGACCTACTGGATCGCATGCCCGCCTATCCGCTAATGGCGGTGCGCGACTATGCCCGTGTAGGCACCATCGGCGCGTTTTACTGTTTCAAGCCCAAGGATACGGTGTTTGCAACAGTGCTCTCCAGCCGTGGATGCCGAGCTCACTGCACCTTCTGCGGCGTGCGGAGCTTCAATGGCGCCGGAGTCCGGCAGCGCAGCGTGGGCTCGGTTGTAGACGAACTCCAACTACTGGAAGAGACCTATGGTGTTGGCCATATCATGTGGCTGGACGACGATCTGCTACTTAACCACACCCGCGCCATCGAGCTTTTCAACGAGATGGTGCGCCGCAACCTTAAACTCACCTGGGACGCCACCAATGGTGTATTGGCGGCGTCCTGCACAGAGGAGGTTATTAGTGCGGCCGAAGCCAGTGGCTGCATTGCTCTCAATCTGGGTATGGAATCGGGCAACCCGAAGATCCTACGCCAAATTAAAAAACCCGCCACGGTGAACAGCTACCTCCGGGCGGCAGACGTGCTTCGTGGACACCCGACCATCCACGCTTCCGTGCTGCTCATGGTGGGATTCCCTGGGGAAACGGTAGCCATGATCCAAGACACGGTAGATGTGGCCCGGACCATGGATTTGGACTGGTGCCGCATCAGCCCCCTCCAACCGCTACCGAACACGCCAATCTTCGACGCCATGGTAGCTCAAGGACTGGTGCAATCCACCACCCAGGAGACCCGCTTCATGGGTGGCGCCTACGGCAAACAAGCAGAAATCGAACAGGGCCTGCGGGCCCAATCGTCCAGACTCAAGGATGTGTTCCACACTATCCCAGCCAACCAAGTGCCAGACCCGAACCACATTTCGGACATTTGGTTCGCCATGAACTACCAGCTCAACTTTGAGCGCCTTCTGCGTGAGACCCGACCCGTCAAAATCCAACAGCAGCTCCAACATCTGGTGGCCCTGAGTGACATCATCTCCCCGGAAAACGCCTTCTCACTGTATTTCACTGGCATCCTGCAGATCCGAGTCCATGGCGCGGCGGATCCGGCAGTGTATACACGACTGGCCTCCCGGTTGGAGACATCTTGCTACTGGCGTGAGCACTTCGAAGCCTTTGCACTGCAACTGAGTGATCTGGCTCCCGGAGCCGCGGTAAAAGGAAGGACGACATGACCCAGCGATGGCACCTGACAGATACCGACAAGATCGCCCTGAACAAGACTGGCTACAGCTGGGGCTATTTCTGCCGACAGGAGGACATGGCCATCGACAGCGTCATCCTGCAAGAGCTAAAAGCCGCCTGTTTTACGTACAATCAGCCCAGTGTGCGGCTCTGCGTCCATTCTTCGCCTCAGGCCTTGCTACACGAAATGATCATCGTTGAGCGCCCCATATCTTACTTCCCACCCCACAAACACAAATGTAAGGGCGAGACGGTACATATCCTGGAGGGGGAACTGGCCGCCATTCTCTACGAGGCTGATGGCCGAATCCGAGAGGTCCACATCCTGCAACCGGGTAACACAATGCTCCTCCGACTCTCCAAGGACACATTCCACTTCTATATGCCGCTCACGGATTGCGCCATCTATTACGAATCCAAGCTAGGACCCTACTGCGCTGAAGACAACCTGTTTGCGCCATGGGCCCCGGCCCGTACCGATTTGGAAAGGGCCGTCATCTTCAAACAGGACTTGGCGCACGCCATACAGGCCGAAAGGAGCCGTCAGTGAATCTATGCCGAGCCTGTACTGAGCCAAACCCCACCCTGCTGCTTGATCTGGGCCCCCAACCGATCGCCCATCGCCCCCTCCCGGCCCCTGATGTCGCCGAGGATCTTTTCCCTTTTGCACTCCACCAATGTTCACGCTGCGGCCTAGTTCAGATCCTGTATCCCATCGACGCCGAGATGCTCTACGGCAGCTACAACTTCTGCTTCACGTCCTGGAAGCCTGAGCCCCACCTATCAGCCGAAGTGGCAATGCTAGACAACATGCCACGGGATGCCCGGGTGCTTGAGATTGGCTGTAACGAGGGAACCTTCCTCGCAGCCCTACGAGAGGCGGGGTTCACAGATCTCCACGGCCTGGAGCCCAATCCCGAGACCTCCCGACTGGCCCAGGGGCGGGGTTTCGACGTGATGCAGTGCTGGTTCGACCGTAAGACCGGGCAGGAATTGCTGGCGTCGAAGGGCCCCTTTGATCTCGTGGTCTGCCGCGAAGTCCTAGAGCACCTTGAAGATCTGAATGGCTTCTTCGATGCGGTCCATGGCCTGCTCCGCCCAGAGGGAACACTGTTTCTGGACCTGCCAGACTTCGAACAAGCCCTTGAATGTGGCGACACTTCCCTAATCTGGGAAGAACACGTCAACTACTTCGCCCAGTCCAACCTAGCCACATTGATGGCACGCCATGGGTTCCAGGCGGAAACATGGGAGCGATTCAATTATGCAGGCACCACCCTGGCGGTGCGTGCCCGACGCACCAAGTTGGAGACGATGCCTTTCGAGCCAAGGGGTCTTTGTAAAAAAGGGGAAACGTTCATCACCAAGGTTCGTACGGCATCATTAATCCTGCAAGACACCCTGAGGGCTCATCGGGCGGCGGGATTTCGCACTGTTATCTATGGGGCGGGTTGCAGGGCCACTGTAGCCATCAATGCGATGGGCTTGGCGTCCCTGTTGGATTGCGCTGTAGACGATCAGCCTAGTCGCCAAGGCATGTATATGGCGGGCAGTCGACTCCCCATCTATGCACCAGATACCCTTAAGACGGAGGCACGCCCCACACTGGTGCTCCTGGCATGCAACCAGGACAATGAGATGGCGGTAACCCAACGACTGGTAGCCGATTTCCCAACCAAGCTCCGCTTCCTCTCATTCTTTTCACCCGGCGATGTCCCGGAAATGGTGCGGACCCAACTTGCTGCCCTCGAGGCTCCGTGATCATGACGGTCTCCTGCCGTCTCTGCGGCCACCCAGACTGTCCAGAACTCCAGAACTTCGGCCAACAGCCCAATTCTCTCGCCCTACTCTCTGCGCCGGATGAACAAGAGCGGACCTTTCCCTTGGCGCTGCACCATTGCCCGATGTGCGACTTTGTCTTTCTGCCCGAGGGGTTACCGCCCGAGGCCATTTATGACGAACTGCAACCGCCCACTTCAACCTTTCCGCCACGACACCTGCCCTGGCTGGTGAACCAAGCGGCCGCTTTAGCCCGGCAGAAGCCCAACGCACCCGTCCTCGAGATAGGATGCAATGATGGCCACTTCCTCGGGCTTTTGCGAGCGCGAGGGGTGGACCAAATCTTTGGGCTGGACCCCTCTGCCCCCTGTGTGGAGCTTGCCCGGGCGAAGGGGATCGACATAAAGGTCGGCTATTTCAATCAAACGGAGGCCGATGCTTTTCTGCGCATTCACGGACAACCTCATCTGATCATTTGCCGACACGTGCTGGAGCACGTCATGGATCTCGGTGACTTCGTGACGGGACTAACGAAGCTGCTAGGCGAAACGGGAGTATTGCTCCTGGAACTGCCTGATCTAGACGCCATCACACGCCTGGGGGATCTCAGCGCCGTGTGGGAACAGCATGTTAACTACTTCGACCTTCCCGTGCTGCAGCGCCTCTTTGCGCGCCATGGGCTCCACCTACGGGAGGCTGAAGCATTACCTCACGGCGGTGGTTCCCTGCTAGCCTTCTTCTCTCCGACCGGAGCCGCTGAGATCCTGCCTGCACTCACAGGAAGAACCAGCCTCTTGATTCAACTCCAGCGCACCATGGATACGGTCCATGACACTTTTGAGCGACTTCATGCCAACGGACAACGCATTATGGCCTTCGGTGCGGGGATGCGCGGCACCATGCTCATCAATCTCACGAAGATCGGTCCCTTCCTGGAGGGCGTTGTGGATGACAACCCGTCTAAAGTGGGGAGATACCTGCCGGGCTGCCGACTGCCTATCGTGCCATCGAAAAAACTGCTAGAACATCCTCCCGACGTACTCATGATCCTTCCGCTCAATTCCAAGGAGGCGGAACAGCGCGTGATGACCCGATATACGGCTATCGCTTCGCAGGGATGCCGTTTGATGACGTACCTAACCGAGGACGGCCAAGTGCTGGGCTAGGACTTCGGCGATGCGCTCGGCGATCACTCTGGAAGCTCTTGGGATGTAATGAATGCCGTCTGGTTCATAAAAGGGCTGGTCCGGTTCGGATGCATGTACCCCCATCAAATCCAGCCGGGAAACGCATGCTGTAGGGTGAAGATCGTGCTCAAACCACCTGTGAATTCGGGCGAAGATTGGATCCAGATCCATGGCAGCACCTTGATTATCCTGGGTTTTGAAGGGGGCGTATTCCCCGATGTGATTCACGAGACCCCGATCCAGTCGCCAAGCCAGTTCGCCCATGCCTGGGTCAGGCCTTGTCTGAAAATCAACGTCCAACTGTGGGCGAGTTCGGCTCGGTTGGCAACGCAAGGCACTCCCTCAAAGCTGACGGGCCGCTGATCAATGAGGGCCACCACGCGAATGTGCGGATCCTGAATACAATTATGCAGAATGATGCTGGCCACATGACTGAAGCCAGATGGCCACCCGGGGTTGACTGGCCAGATGGAACACTTCCGTGCGCACACCGGCCAAAATCTCGTTCATGGCTCAAGTGATGCGACCAATAGAGGGCTTGAGTGTCTCCATGTTATGACGAAATACCCCATGGTTATCCGCGTAAAGGTTCAGGAAGAAGGGGATAGGGAGACTTCGTAGCCGAGGTTTCGAAGGCGTTTGACGAGGGATGTCGTGGCCTTTGAGTGGTCGAGGCGGTCGTAGAAGTCAGCCCCCAAATCCTGATAAGGGACGTTGCGTTTGAGAATGAAATAGGCCGCTCGCAGCATGTCCGGAATGAAATAGGCCGCTCGCAGCATGTCCGCCGCGACGGCGAGAATGGCCTTCTTGGAGCCCCGTCGGGCCCTCAATCGGAAGTAGCGGGCTCGGAGATAACTGTCCTTCACATTGATGGCCGCCCACGCGCATTGGACGAGCATCGCCTTGAGCCAGGGGGCTCCTTTCTTGACCTGCGTGTTTTTCCGGGTTGGTCCGCTCTGGTTCATTTTTGGACAGAAACCGGCCCAGGAAATCAGGTTGCCAACACCAAGGAAACGGCTCATGTCGTGACCCACTTCAGCCAGGATTACGGGCGCTGAGGTGTGTCCGATTCCGTGGATGGTGCATAGAAGTGACTCCTTGTTGTGCAAGGGTTTCAGTGCCTCTCCCAGCTTGGCTTCGAGGGTTCGCAGGGCCTCCTGGAGCGCCTCTACCTGCTTGAGGTGGAGTTCCACCATGAAGGCATGGTGCTCCCTGAAATGCCCATTCAGGGCCTCCACCAGCTCGGCTCGCTTCTGTTTCGCCCTCCCTACGGCCAGAGCTGCGAGCACCTCTGGATTCCGCTCTCCATGCACCAGAGCCCTTAGCATGGCCATTCCGCTGGTGCCCGTCAGATCGGTCAGTAGGCCCGTGAGCTTGATGTCCGCGTCCTCCAGGGTTCTCTGGATCCGCTGCACGTGACGTCCAAGCTCACGCGTGATCTGAGTGTGGGTACGCGTGAGATCCCGCATCTGCTGGGTGAGACGCTCGGGCACGAAGCTCGGCGCGATCAATCCATGCGCCAGCAGATCCGCCAGCCATTGGGCGTCGCTCACGTCTGACTTTCGGCCTGGGACATTGCGGACGTGGGCTGGATTGGCAAGGACACAGTCGAAGCCGCCTTCGGCTTCTGGGTCCCGCTCCAGCGCGTGCCACACGGGCTTCCAATACACACCCGTAGATTCCATGACGACATGGGTGCACTCGCTCTCCTGAAGCCACCTGCGCAACGCCATCAAGGCACGCGTCGTCGTCTGGAACGTCCGGACCTCATTTCGGATTTGTCCATCCGCTGCCAAGCGGCAACACGCCACTACCGTGTCCTTGTGCACATCTAATCCGGCACACCTCGGGTAGATTACTTCCATACCCCTCCTCCTTTCGAAAGGCATCGGTGTGGAACCCATCCGTTCGTACGTTATGACTCGCGCTACGCGGATGCGCCCGCGTGCAGCAGTGAAGGGCGCTCGATGGGTTCCGGGCCCAGTTCAACCTCGGGCTTGTTCGCACCAGAAACATGCCGGCCTCTTTGCCGATGGCCTTAAACTATGCCCTATTTCGTCGTGTAGGGCCCAGCATCGCTGGGTG
>JAIFMW010000057.1 GCA_020048105.1 Deltaproteobacteria bacterium
GGCCTTGCCCTACGGGCTTCGCCTGTGGCGAAGTCGCCCTCCGCTCCTGCTGCGGGCTCATGCGCGTCGAATGCTCAGGCAAGAAGCGCATTAGTCGTCTCCGACTTTGAGAATCGCTAGGAAGGCTTCTTGTGGGATTTCCACGTTGCCGATGGATTTCATGCGCTTCTTGCCTTCTTTTTGCTTGTTGAGCAGTTTCTTTTTACGGCTGATATCGCCGCCGTAGCACTTCGCGAGTACATCCTTGCGGCGAGCTTTTACATTGGTGCGGGCCACGATCTTGGCGCCAATGGCGGCCTGAATCGCCACATCGAACATTTGGGAGTGGATGACCTCTTTCATTTTTACCGTGAGTTGGTGGCCCATGGCCTGACTCTTCGAGCGGTGAATCAGTACCGAGAGGGCGTCGATGGGTTCGCCATTCACCAGAATGTCCATCTTCACGAGGTCGGACTCGCGGTATTCCTTCATGTGGTAATCGAAGCTGGCGTAGCCCTTGGAGATCGACTTGAGTCTGTCGTAGAAGTCGAGTACCACTTCGTTAAGCGGCAATTCGTAGACCAGCATTACGCGATCTTTACCCACATATTCAAGGCGCTGCTGCACGCCCCGGCGTTCTTCGCAAAGTTTGAGCAGCCCTCCCACAAAATCCGGACGGGTGAGGATCGTTGCTTCAATCAAGGGCTCTTCGATACGAGCAATTTTTGGCAGGGGTGGCAACTTGGCGGGGTTGTCCACATCGATCTCTGTCTCATCCGTGAGAAAGACGTGGTACCGCACGGAAGGCGCGGTGGTGATCAGGTCCAGGTCATATTCCCGTTCCAGCCGCTCTTGCACGATTTCCATGTGGAGCAGACCCAAGAATCCGCAGCGGAAGCCAAATCCCAAGGCCTGACTGGTTTCGGGTTCGTAATGGAAAGAGCTGTCATTGAGGCGCAGCTTATCCATGGCGTTGCGCAAATTTTCGTAGTCATCGCTATTGGTGGGGAAGATGCCGGCGAACACCACCGGTTGCAGTTCCTTGAACCCCTTCAGCATGATCGTGGAGGGTTTGGTGTTGTGGGTGAGGGCATGGGTAATGGTGTCGCCCACCTTCACGTCGGCCAGTTGTTTGATGCTGCCCGTGAGGTAGCCCACCTCACCCACGCTCAGCTCATCGAGCTTTTGCATTTTGGGGCTGAACACGCCGATTTCATCGACTCGGTGATCGGATCCCGTCGCCATGAAGTGGATGGTCTCACCAGGGTGCAGGGTACCGTTCATGATGCGAATAAGGCTGACGATGCCCTTGTACTGGTCGTAGTAGCTATCGAAGATGAGCGCCTGGAGGGGCGCCTTGGGGTCGCCCGTGGGGGGCGGGATGCATCGGACGATGGTTTCCAGCACTTGTTCGCAATTCAGCCCCGTTTTCGCGGAGATATTCACGGCATTGGCGATATCGACCAGGCCGATCACGGTTTCGATTTCTTCGAGCACGCGGTCGGGTTCGGAGGAGGGCAGATCGGTCTTATTAAGAACGGGAAAGACGGCCAGGTCATTTTCTAGGGCCAGGTAGGTGTTGGCCAGAGTCTGGGCTTCCACGCCTTGGGTGCTATCGACCACCAGCACGGCGCCTTCGCAGGCGGCCAGGCTTCGACTCACCTCGTAAGTGAAATCCACGTGCCCCGGCGTATCGATGAGGTTCAAGGTGTAGATCTGACCATCCTGGGCCGGGTATTTCAACGTGACGGCGTGAGCCTTGATGGTGATGCCCCGCTCTCGCTCAAGGTCCATATCATCCAGAATCTGGGCCTGCATATCTCGCATGCTGATGGTGTGCGTTAGTTCAAGTAGGCGATCCGCCAACGTCGACTTGCCATGGTCGATGTGGGCGATAATTGAAAAATTTCTAATAAGGCGGGGATCAGTCACAAAAAACCTCGAACCCACCATTCTATCCCACCCGGGGGGTTGGGTCTTCTGCTGATCTTCAGCAACCGACCTTTCCAGACGCCACGATCGGGTTGTTTCCTTTCAGGGCAGGATATAGGCTAAGCATATTGATGAGAGGTTCGGTTGACAGCATCGACGTTTGAAATCGCTCGAATTCTTTTAGTGGACGACCTTGCCCTCTTTCGGCGCATGCTGCCCTTGCGGCTCGGTGCACTTGGCAAGGAAGTGGAGGGCGTTCCAAACGTTGAAGAGGCGCGCAACTACCTCGCACGGCATCTTCCCGATTTAATCCTGCTCGATGTGATCATGCCTGGGGTTGATGGGTTTGCTTTTTGTCGAGAACTCAAAGCTAATCCGCGCACTCAGGACATCCCCGTCGTGATGTTGACGGATCTCAAAGCCAATGCCCATGATCGCAGCCTGGAAGCCGGGGCGGACGACTACATGCCCAAGCGAATCGACGATGCGGTGATGCGGGTTCGTGTTCAACTGCATATGCACCTGCAAGAGATGCGCAAGAAATCGGACGGGGCTGCGGTGGCTTTGGATCAGGCTTCGATCCTGCTGGCGACTTCTTCCTCTAGCCTTCAGGCCCAATTGCCGGCCCAGTTTGCGCAGGACGGGCATACCACCCGAATTATCGGAGATCTCGCCACCCTCGTTGCCGAGATTCGCCCCGAAGACCGCTTGCTTGTGTTGGACATGGATTTTGGTATGGGTCTGGTGCACAGTGCACTATCCGACTTGCGTATGGAGCCCACCACCGCAGGCCTGCCTGTCCTGATCCTCTGTACAAAAGAACAATTGGAAGAACTCACCGCCATCGAATTCATGGTGGATGATGTGCTTTGGAAACCGCTCAACGCCCAGGTAACCCGACATCGGCTGCGCTATCTGCTTGAACTTGGGTTCCGGACACTCGGCAGGCCGTGACCGTTTGGTCGTTCCTTTTCCTGTCTCAGGTCCTATCGATCGTTGCCCTTGCTGGCCCGATCAAGGGTCGGGTGACGGATGGCCAGAAGGGTCTTCCAGGAGTTCGCGTCCATCTCGACCGGCAGCCACGGGTTGGTGCCGCGTCTGTTGCGCCCTGGACCCTCACGGATGCCCAAGGCAATTTCGAATTGGAAGCGGAGGCTGCGGATTTCGTGGTGGCAGTCGAAAAAAGCGGATGGCAGCGGGACCTAGTTCCCATCGCCGAACTGGAACAACCGATTATTCTTCACCCAGCGCCTCAGCATCGGGTTGAAAAGGCCCTGCTTGTGCGGGTTGATTTTCCCGATGAAAAGGCACGACTGGGTGATGACATTCTGCGAACCCTCTTTTTTGATCGCAGACCCGGTGTCGCCAGTGCCGCCAATTACCTCTATGAAGTCTCCAAGGGCAGCTTGGATTTGGAAGAGGGCGCGATTCTTCGCCTTCAAGATCCCACGCACCTGAAGCCCCGAAGTGACGACCAGCGCGATGCGATCGCGGAATGGGTGCTCAGCCAGTTGAAGGGAGTTGATCTTCGGGATTTCGATCATCTAAACAATCAGACGGGCGCCCTAAAGCCCGATGGCAAGCCGGATCATCTTTGGATTATTGCTCCAGGCCCTGCTCGGAATGTAACCATCGACCCGGCGCACCTCTCGGCCAGCAGTTTTCTGTTGCCGTTGCCCTGGAACCCCAAACAGCGCTGGGGAGTGGTTTTCTTTGCGGAGGAAACCCCTCTTGGGAACATCGTGCATGAACTGTTTCATGCCATGGGCGAACATCGGGTGGATGACCTCTACCTGGATTGCGATCACCCTATGACCGCCGGAATCTGGGATCTCATGGATACAGGGCAGTACCGAGGTTGGGATCGGGTTCCGCCAAAAGATGGTCCTTGGCAGGATACGGTTGGCTATAGCCCCTCTCATCCCATGGGCTGGATAAGGGCCGAGCTGTGGTACCGAGGGCGATTCAAGGACACCGTTCGCACCGAGAAGATAACGACTCCCGCGTGGACGGGCTGGATCGATCCTTTGGTGCGCGCCACTGCGGATGTGCCTCAGCGCTTGGTGGTGGCCGATTCGCGCCAAAAGGGGCGGTTCTGGGAACTCAGTGTGCGACGGCCCTGGGGCTTCGAGCGTGGCCGCGTGGGCAATCGCTGGGGGCCAGGGTTTGAGGGCCTCGTCGTGGCGGCCATCGACCCGGCCTTGCTGAGTGTGGATGAACCTCGGGGTGCCGTGCGCGTTATCGATGCACATCCAGGGACCTCGGAACCTGTCGCCCCCCGGTTCCCCTGTGGCCGCTGGGAATTGGATGATGCGGCCTTTAACCTTGGGAAAGGTGAACAGGCGAGAGGTTTCGATGGCCCCCTCTCCTGGGAAGTTCTGGCGGTGGATGGCTCGGGACGAATGAAAGTGAAGGTAAAGGTGAAGGCGCGGGCGAAGGCGCGTTAGGCTTCCCGCCATACTGTTCGAAAGGTTCCTTTTCCGGAGTTCACGATGTTGATGCCCTCTCTGCTCGCGACCGCCCTATCAATAACGAGCCTGGTGGCTCAAGCCCCAAAGAACGCCGAAGCCGCAATTGCCGCCGTACTGGATGATTGGCACCTGGCAGCAGCGCAGGCGGACGAGGCTCGCTATTTCGGGCATCTTCGCGAGGGAGCGGTCTTTCTCGGCACCGATGCCGCCGAACGCTGGACCAAGGTCGAGTTTCAGGTCTGGGCACATCCGTTCTTCAAAAGAGGCAAGGCTTGGGCCTTCAAAGGACTGAAGCGAAAGGTTGCCTTTTCGCCCGATGGCAAGATCGCTTGGTTCGATGAGGACCTCAATACGCCAAACCTAGGTCCCGCAAGGGGGAGCGGAGTCTTGGTCCAGGAACAAGACCGATGGCGGATCGCGCACTACAACCTGAGCGTGCCCATTCCCAATCCGCTCATGGATCATTTCAAAACCCAGATCGAAGCTCATCTGAAACAAGCAACTTCGAAATAGCATCCCCACTCTATTTTTCGAAATGGCGCACCAGAATTTAGACTCGCACTCTGAGATACTCCAAGTGCTTCATCACACTTCAATCGGGTTAGGTGGGAGAGTCCAATGCCTTCGTTAAAAAACGTCCTGGCCGTCATCCTTGGTGGAGGCCGCGGTGCGCGGCTCTATCCGCTCACCAAGATGCGGGCCAAGCCCGCCGTGCCGATCGCGGGGAAATACCGTCTCATCGATATCCCCATCAGCAACTGCATCAACTCCGGAATTTTTCGGGTGCATGTGCTGACGCAGTTCAATTCGGTTTCGCTGCATCGGCATATTTCCGATACCTATAAATTCGATTCCTTCCATACCGGCTGGGTGCAAGTGTTGGCTGCAGAGCAGACGCCCGACAGTGGCGAGTGGTACATGGGCACGGCGGATGCTATCCGTAAGCAACTTGGTCAGATCACAGCCGCCGGCGCTGAGCATGTGTTGATCCTTGCGGGTGATCACCTTTACCGAATGGATTACGCCGCCATGATGGCCTACCACATCGACAACGCGGCAGACATTACGGTGGCCGTGCAGCCCGTGCTGAAGGAAGAAGCGCCGCGTTTTGGCATTCTGAAGCGCGGCGAAGATGGGCGGATCCTCGATTTTGTCG
>JAIFMW010000031.1 GCA_020048105.1 Deltaproteobacteria bacterium
TGAAGCCCGGTGCTCCAATCGCTGAGGCCACCAGCGGCAACACAGGCATTTCCTTCGCTGCGCTGGGGCGCTCCCTGGGCCACCCTGTCACGATCTTCATGCCCAATTGGATGAGCCAGGAACGCAAGGATCTGATTCGTTCCTTCGGCGCCGAGATCCGACTCGTGAGCCCCGAAGAAGGCGGCTTCCTAGGCTCCATAAAAATGAGTGAAGATTGGGCTGCCCGAACGCCGAACGGTTTTTTGCCTTGCCAGTTCACCAACGAGGCCAATGTGGAAGCTCATTACCTCAGCACCGGGCCGGAAATTCTCGGTCAGTTGCAGGCGAGGGGATTGAAGCCCGATGCCTTCGTGGCAGGCGTGGGCACGGGCGGAACGGTGATGGGCGTCGGGCGGTTCCTGAAGGAGCAGCTTCCTGGGGTCAAGGTTCATCCCATGGAACCGGAGAATTCCCCCACGCTGCGCACCGGTTGCAAGATCGGCAAGCACCGTATCCAGGGCATCTCGGATGAATTCATTCCGGCCATCGTCAAGCTGGATCTACTGGATGAAATTGTCAGCGTGGACGATGGCGACGCTATCCTCATGGCTCAGAAATTGGCCCGCATAGGCCTGGGTGTGGGCATCAGCTCCGGGGCAAATTTCCTGGCGGCCCTTATGGCCCAGGAAAAGCTCGGTCCCGAGGCCGTGGTGGTGACGGTTTTTAGCGACGATAACAAGAAATATCTGAGCACAGACTTGATGCGGGACGAGCCCGTCAAGCCGGGGTTCCTCAGTTCCGAAATCGACGTGATGAGTTTCGACTCGGCGAATCGGGTCTGCGCAGTTTGCCAGAAATCCGATGTGGAGATGGGTTGCGCGAACGGCTAATGCGCTGGTTCAGCTCGAAATCGATTCGCCCTTGAGTTGTTCCACTTCCTTGAGGGCAGCCTGGAAATCAAATTCATCTAGGCATCGTGCGATTCGATCCAAGTGTTCCCGGACCCTGCCTTCGGCGAGGGCCGCCCTGAGCTTGTTTAGTGGTGACTCGGCATCGGGGCTACCGATCTGAAGCTGAACGGTAAGTTCGACCAGGAGATTCTGAATGGCTTCAGCTGAGAGGCTGGTTTCCGGTTGAGGTGAGGCTGGGCCCATTCCATCCAAGGTGTGGCTGGTTTCCAGAACGACCTTGAGTTGGGCTTCAAAGGCTGCCAGTTGCTTTTTAATGGCATCCAACCTCCGGCTTCGGATACTCGATTCCAACGCGATGGCGGAATGATAGGCCGCCGTGGCGGAAAGATTCCCGAGGGCGCCCTTCAAGGTATGGATAACTCGTTCGGCGGTGCTCCAGTCCTCTTCGTCCACGGCCCGTTGCATCGTTGAGATACTCGCGCCGAATTCTTTGTTGAACAGGGAAAGGAGCTGACGGAGCAAATTCTTTTTCCCGCCCAAGCGCTGGAGAGCTGCCTCGATATCGATGCCCGGCATGGATTTGGGGAGGGGTGTTTCCAATACGGTGGCGGCGCGGGGTCCAGATGTGTCCTCTTCGAAACGGGGCCCATCCTGAATCCACTTGGCCAGGGTTGTGAAGACTTGTTCAGGGTCGATGGGCTTGGTCAGATAGTCGTTCATTCCCACCGCAAGGCATTCCTCCCGGTACCCCGAAATGGCGTGAGCGGTCATGGCGATGATGGGCAAGTCTTTGTGCTGGGTTTTCTCCCGGATGCGTGCTGTGGCTTCGTAGCCGTCCATCTCGGGCATTTGGATATCCATGAGCACAGCGGCGTAAGTTTTTCCGTCGACCATGTGGATGGCTTCAACGCCCGTGCCTGCGATATCTACGTGAAGGCCCGCACCTTCCAAGATCTCCCTGGCCACTTGCTGGTTGATCAGGTTGTCTTCGGCCAGGAGCACCCAGGCACCCCGAATTTTTCGCTGAGCTTCGGATTCCAGCTCGTCCTTGGGCTTGATCAGTATTTGAGCGGATTGCAGCCCGAGAGCCTCCAGGATGGTGTCGAGCATCACCGAAGAATTTACAGGCTTGATCAGGAAACTGCTGATGCCCGACTTGTCGGCGGCCTTTATGACTTCTTCCCGGCCCTGGGCGGTCACCATGATGACCGTGGGGGGAGTCGTGAGACCAGGGATCTCCTTCATCCGGTGGGAGGTTTCGATGCCGTCCATTTCCGGCATGCGCCAGTCCATCATGACGAGGTCGAAGGTGGTTTCTCTCAATCGCTGCAACGCCTCGTGGCCGGAACTAACGGCCTCGACCCGAAAACCAAAGCCCTGAATCTGCTGCCGCAAAACCTCCCGGGCCACCGGAGAATCGTCCACCACCAGGATATTAAAATTCTCGGCGTCCTTGGTTTTGTGGTGCGACGAGAGGCACTCGAGGCATTCCTCGAATTCGGCGGTAAAGGTAAAGGTGCTGCCGGAATTGGGTTCGCTTACCACCCAGATCTTGCCGCCCATTTTTTCCACCAACCGTTTGGAAATGGTGAGCCCAAGCCCCGTTCCGCCAAACCTGCGAGTGGTGCCACTATCGGCCTGGGAAAAGGCTTGAAAGAGTTTGGCGATCTGATTGGGAGACAGTCCGATCCCCGTGTCCTTTACGGAAAATCGCAATCGGATGCGACGCTCGGTGGTGCCATCCAACTCCACATTCACATGCACGTGGCCGGTGAGGGTGAACTTCAGCGCATTTCCCACCAGATTCACCAGCACCTGGCCCAGCCGCAGGGAATCGCCCACGAGGGCGTGGGGCACCTCGTGCGAGATGCTTACCAAGAGATCCAGGTCTTTTTCAGCGGCTCGGCTAGAGAGGAGATCCACGACCTTGTTGAGCACATTCTGGAGCTCGAAAGGCTCGGCTTCCAACTCCAGTTTGCCCGCCTCGATTTTGGAAAAATCCAGGATGTCATTGACGATGCTCAGCAGGCTTTGACCGGCGGTAATGATTTTCTGGAAATAGTCATGGGCCTTCTTGGAGAGTTCCAGTTTCACGCCGAGGCCCGAAAACCCGATGATGGCGTTCATGGGCGTGCGGATTTCGTGGCTCATGTTGGCCAAAAACTCGCTCTTGGCTTCGTTGGCTGAACGGGCCAGATGGGCCATCCGGTTGGTTTCGGCCAGGGACCGGGAAAGGGAATCGTTCAGTTTTTCGAGTTCGGCCTGATTGCTTAACAAGGTTGCAAGTGCGACCCCGAGTTGATGCATAGAGGGCTTGAACACAAACCAGAATTCCAAGACCAGAATGAGCAAGCCAATGCCGAGAATAAGGGTTTCTAGCCGTTGCAATTGCTCGATGCGTGACCTTGCCTCCTGGTCAAAGGTATAAGTAATCTTGTCCATGAGTTGGAGAAAGGCCTGCTCGTTATCCAGGATGATCAGGGCGTTCTGGTGATAGATCTCCCGCCGCACCTGGGGTGTGAAATCCTGTGCGCGGGCGGTGTCCAGGAGCTGGGTAGCGGCCTGGACCATGGTGTCGTGGAAGCCATTGATTTGTTTGAAAAGGTTGGAGATGGCAGGCGAGCCTGTCCGCGCGGGAAGACCTAAGCCTTGATCTCCGAATTGCAGGCCGTAGTGAGCCCGACTCCAGTCCTTCAGGGATAATTCCATCTCCTTGAAGCGCGGTTCTGCGGTGCCAAATTCCTCCATCTGGGCCAGAGCCAGGGCGCACTTGGTGATCCGCTGACTGAGCATTCGTTGGCGGCCGGACAGGTTGATGATGCGGGCATCACCACCATTGCGCTTGATGGAGTAGTGCATCACCGCCGAGGAGGTCACCAGTGTTAAGGCAATGAAACTCAGGGCGATGGCGTACACCAAGCGGATGCGCGCAATCTTTTTCAAGGTAAAGACGGATTCACTCACGGGTTATTTCCAGATCTCAGGCAGGCGGCAGCGCCGTCCAGCGGTTTCGTCCCTGCTTCTTGGATTCATAGAGCGCTTGATCCGCCTGGTCCAAGAGGTGGTCCTGGTTATCAGCCACGGTGGGAAAGCAGGAGGCCAAACCCAGACTTATGGTGACGTGGTCTCCCGCACTGGATTTTTCGTGGGGAATGGCCAGCGCTTCGATAACGGAGCGCAAGTCTTCGGCCACCCTGGCGGCTCCATCGAAATCCGTGGCTGGGAGGATGCAAAGAAATTCTTCGCCGCCAAACCGTGCAATCAAATCTGTTTTTCGATGAATGACGCCTTCCAGCGCCTTGGCGATGCGGCGAAGGCAATCGTCTCCCGCCAAGTGCCCATAGTGATCGTTATAGGCCTTGAAATGGTCGACATCGATTAGTACCAGGGTGATCGAGCCGTGCATGCGAATGGCCTGGCTCCAGAGCAGATCCATGAATTTCTGCAGATGGCGGCGGTTCGGAATACCGGTCAGACCATCGGTCATGGACTGTTTTTCCAGATCATCGCGGTAGCGTTTGAGCTCAAGGTGGGTTTTAACTCGGGCCCGCACGATGGAAAGGCTGAAGGGTTTGGTGATGTAGTCCACCGCGCCCATGCCGAAACCCTTGAGCTCACCACATTCCTCATTTTCCCCGGTAACGAAAATGACGGGGATGTGGTTGGTACGGGGATCTTCTTTAAGTTTGAGACAGACTTCGTGCCCGCTCATTTCCGGCATGATTACATCGAGCAGGATCAAATCGGGTCGTTCATGGAGGGCGAGCTCCAAGGCCACCGGTCCGCTAGTGGCCACCAGAATCTTGTAGTCTTCTCTCAAAAATTGAATGAGAGTGCGAATATTCGAAGGGGAATCATCCACCACCAGAACCTTGGGCAAGCTGGGTTCCAGGCTTTCAGGCATCACCAGGGAAACCGGGGGGCGCGCCTCCTTGGGTTTGTAATTGGGAAAGTAGGCTGGGGAACAATCCGGGCAGAGCCCGTGACTAAATTGCGCCACGGAGCGCTGGGAGACGTATTCTTCCACCTGTTGCCAAAAGCCGCTGTCGTTTCGGATTTTCTTGCAGTGGGCGCAAATCGGAATCAGGCCCCCAAGGTGCTCGACCTCTGCGGCGATTTCCTGCAGATCTGCGATGAGTTTGCGTTCCCGATCCATGGCCAGCTTGAAACCCAGGTGCGTTTTGACCCGGGCCACCAATTCGGCGCCGTGGAAAGGCTTGAGGATGTAATCGGCAGCACCAGCCTCTAGGCCCGTCACGATGTCTTCCGGCTCTGATTTGGCGGTGAGGAACACCACGGGAATTGTGTGGGTGGCCGGGTTCTGCTTGAGTTCCCCCAGTACCTGCAGGCCATCCAGATTTGGCATCAGGACATCCAGCAAAATGAGATCGGGTTTTTCTCTTAGCGCCAAGGTTAGGGCCTGGGGGCCAGAGGTCGCCTTGAGCAACCGGCATGGGCAGCCCGCCAAGAGCTCGGAAAGTAATTCGAACTGATCGGGGGTGTCGTCGACCAGCAGAATCAAAGGCAGGTCTGTTTGCCCCGGGGAGGCCTCAAGGTTTTCTGTGGGGGGCAGGGCGTTCATACCTCATACCTTCGGGAAAAACCTTGGCGTGCTTAAGTTT
>JAIFMW010000026.1 GCA_020048105.1 Deltaproteobacteria bacterium
CGGCCCGGTGCAACCGGTGATCACCGCCCCGGCCTTTGTGGCGCCCAACCAGACCGGCTGCGCCGCCAGCGTGGTGGATCAGCCGGGCATGACCTTCACCTGGGCCATTACGGGTGGTTCGATCACTGCTGGAACCGGCACGCGCACCATCACCTTCACCGCCGGGGCCAGTGGCAAGGTCGACCTTAGCTGCACTGCGAAGAACGCCTCGGGCACGACCTCAGCGGCGGGAATCGCCTCTTGCGCCATCGTCAGCGGCCCGGTGCAACCGGTGATCACTGCGCCGGCCTTTGTGGCGCCCAACCAGACCGGCTGCCCCGCCAGCGTGGTGGACCAGCCGGGCATGACCTTCACCTGGAGGATTACGGGTGGTTCGATCACGGCCGGAACCGGCACCCGGAGCATCACCTTCACTGCCGGGGCCAGTGGCAAGGTGGATCTCACCTGCACTGCCAAGAACGCCGCGGGCACAACGTCCGCGGCGGGCACTGCCTCCTGCGCCATCACGGCGGACGCACCCACCACCTCCCCAGCCCCCACCGGGGCTCAGGCGGGTGACAACCTGCAGGTGACCTGGGGCCTCAAGGACACGGATGGCATCGAGTTCGGCAAGGTGGACTTGTTCACCCAGGCGGGACAGCTTGTCGCCACGCAGCCCAACACCGCCAAGGTGACTAGCGTTACCTTCCCGCTGGTGCGTCGGGGATCCTATTACGCCATCGCCTATGGGAAGGCGCGCAATGGCGTGACTGGCCTCTGGCTGGATGTCACCTCACCGGCTTCCGCTACCATTCCGGTGGCCAACCACCTTCCGGCGCTCCCGACTCCGCTCACCCTTGCACCCGCCAAGGTCGGAACGGCCTATTCCCAGACGCTCCCTGCCGGAAGCGATCTGGACGGGGATCCGCTGAGTTACACCCTTACCGGGCTGCCCACCGGGCTTTCCTTCGATGGAACGACCCGCATCCTCGCGGGAACTCCCACCGCTGCGGGCAACGCCACCCTGGCCCTGGGCATCACGGATGGGCAGGGCGGCTCGGTTTCCACGAGCCTTCCACTCCAGACCCTAGCCGCCGGCGCCGTGGATGCCCCCACCACGAACCCCGCGCCCGAGGGCCGGAAGTCGCAAACCGGCGTCGCGATCCACTGGGGCCTCAAGGATGCGGATGGCGTCGAGTTCGGCAAGGTGGACCTGTTCAGCCTCGCCGGGCAGCTCAGCGGCACCAACCCGAATGAAGCCAAGAAGGTCACCATGACCATCGATCCCGTGACCCGGGGCAGCTACTACGTCGTGGCCTATGCCAGGGTCAAGAACGGTGCCACGGGCCTCTGGCAGGATCTGACCTCGGCCCACTCGGCCACCATCGTGGTGGCGAACCACCCACCGGAGTTCTTCATGCAGGTCGCGCTGCCCCCGGCCCAGGTGGGCGTGCCCTATTCCTGCACCCTTCCCGCGGCTACGGACGTGGACCATGATGCCCTTACCTATTCCCTGACCAACGTGCCCCTGGGCCTCACCTTCAACGGCTCTACCCGCGTGCTTTCGGGCACACCCACGGCGGTGTCCACTGCGGCCGTGGTCTACACCGCCACCGATGGCCAGGGTGGCACCTCTGCCTGCACCACCTCTATGCCCTGGGATGACCCCGCAGCCCTGCCGGTGGATGTCACCGCCAAGGTTGTGGACCTGGGCCAGTCCCCCAGCGCGTGGATGCAAGGGCTCTTCGCCCGCAATCCCTGGGACATGGTCTGGTTCGACGGCCGCCTCTGGATCGGTCAGGGCAACAGCGATAATGATGGCAGCCCCAATCCCAATGCGGGTGAGGTGTGCATCGCCTCCTGGGCGCTGGGAGAGAGGTTGTTCCGCCGCGAGGGGGCCATCGGCGAAAACGGCGTGACCAGCCATCTCAACACGCTGAACGCAACCATCCGCGAGGAGCAGATCGATTGTTTCCGGATCCTAGATGGCACGCTCTACTTCGGCGGCCAGGACCCGCGCGATGCCTGGGATACGCGACGGACCTACCGCTACGATCCCGTGGAGAAGGCCTGGCGGTCCTTCAAGTCCATGGATCCCTTCGGCAAGACTGCCAGCAACAGCCTCTGGGGCGTCCACGTCTACGACCTGTTCAGCTTCGGAGGCAAGCTCTTCTCCTCGGGCTACTACTACGCCACCTCCGTGGATCAGGGCGAGACCTGGGCGCCCATTGGGGATGTAAACCACACCTTCGGGCGACCCTGGGTCTTCTTCACCGTGAATGGCAAGCTCTTCACCCAGAACCAGGGAACGGCCTTCGGCCTCTACCAATACAGCGGCAGCGACTTCGTGAAGTCATCCGTGTCGAGTAACCGGGCCAGCGTGCTCCCCGGCCTGCATATCGCCAATGTGCATGACGATGATCTCAAGATCGTCCGCCCCATCACCGTGGGCACCGCCTCGATCTTCCTGGGTGGCCTGGAGTGCAGTGATCACCAGTCCGCCACCACGGATGTCTTCCTGGCCCGGAACCTCGACCCCGGTACCGTGGATGTTCGCAACACCACGCCCTCGGGCGAGCGCCCCTGGGACCTGCTGGTGCGCGGGACGGCTGGCGCGGAAGTGGCCTACTTGCTCACGAGCCGCAAGCTCGGCACCGAGGCCGCGCCTCGCTTCGATCTCACCGTGTGGAAGAGCAACGCCGATTTCACCGGCTGGATGCCCGTGCTCCGCGTGAAGAACCAGACCGCCTTCGCCCGCAGCTTCGAGGAGCACAACGGCGACTTCTGGCTGGGGCTCGGAACCGATGACGGCATGAATTCCTCCGTGGAGGGCCGAGCCACCTGGATGGATCCCTATGGCTGGGTGACCTACGGTGGATCCCCCGCATCGCCCGAGGCGCTCTACCACACGGGCATCTCGGACGCCTCCGGCCACATCTTGCATGTGCCCCGGAGTGCCTACGTGCCGTGATTGGAATTTGCGTTCAACAAGATGCGAATTGCCAAAATGCCATGAAACTCAAACCAGAAAATCGTAAACAGGACAGCCAGGGTCACCAGGATAGGTTCTGGCGAATCATAGCGCGCAGGCCTTCCGGGCTTGGTTCAACCTCTTTACTTGGCGCGCCGGAACGCCGCGAATTTCTGATCTTCGGCTTGGATGTGGTTGGTGAGCCAATCCTTCAGGAAATGCATGGTCATGATGGAAAGGGTCATGGTGCCTAAGGCGTACTTCGCCTCTAATTCATGAACCTGCTGAGTGAGCGCCCGGTGAAGCTCCTGGTGGGCCTCCAAGGCCGGATAGCTCGCCTCTCGCATGAAGGCCTCTTCTGCTTCGAAATGGTCGACCGTATAGCCGCGCAGGAATGCCAGGATGTCGGCTTGTTCCTGGCGAGACCGCCCGGCCCTTAAGGCGTCGTGAAGGCAACTGATTGCTTCGAAAAGACCCAAATGCTGGCTATCGATTTCGTCGTGCCCCACGCGGAGATCATCGGTGAATTCGGCGAATGGCATGGTGCGCTCCTGTATTCGGGGTGCCCACAAGGGTCAAATACTGGAGATTATGGGCAGGTCTTGGGGCCGCTTCTACTCCATCGTCTTCTTGAACCGCCCCGCCGCGAGGCTCAACATTCCCACGCCCAGCAGCAGCAGGGCCAGCATCTGGGGCCAGAGAATGGCGAAGCCCGCGCCCTTCAGGAACAGGCTCCGCAGGATCACCAGGAAGAATCGCAGAGGATTGAGGTAGGTCAGCCACTGGATAACGGTGGGCATGTTGGCGATGGGATACATGAAACCCGAGAGCAGGATGGCGGGCATTATGAAGAAAAAGGCCGTCATCATGGCCTGCTGCTGGGTGGCGCTGAGGGTGGAGATGAGCAGGCCCACGCCCAGGGTGCTGAGCAGGAAGAGGCCCGTGGAGAAAAACAGGGTAAAGAGGCTGCCGACCAGTGGGATGCCGAACCAGAACACACCCACGGTGCTCACCATGGCCACATTCATAAAGCCCACCAGGGCGAAGGGCAGGGTCTTGCCCAGGATGAATTCCAGCCGCCCGATGGGGCTCACCATGATCTGCTCCATGGTGCCGATCTCCCGTTCCCGCACGATGGCCATGGAAGAAAGCAGGATCGAGGTGATCATCACGAGTTGGGCGATGACCGCCGGGATGAAGAAGAAACGGCTCTCCAGGGTGGGGTTGTACCACGCGCGGGAGGCCATGGTGATGGGCTCCGCCACCAATTTGGCGCCGGTGCTGCGGGCGATACGGGCGGCCAGGATGTTCTGGTTGTGAGAGGCCGAGATGCGGCTGGCATAGCCCATCACGATGCTGGTGGTGTTGGAGTCGCTGCCATCGAGCAGTAATTGGGCCTGGGCGGTGCGCCCCCCTTGGAGCGCCGCGCTGAAGCCACTGTTGAGTCGCAGGACGGCCTTGACATCGCCCCGGTCCACCACCTGCCGAGCCTCCGCATCGGAATCCACGCGTCGGATCACCGAGAAGTAGCGGCTGCCCTCGAAGCGGGCCACCAATTCGCGGCTCTCCGGGGTCTGGTCCAGATCCATCACCGCCGTGGGTACATGGCGCACATCCGTGGTGACGGCGTAGCCGAAGATCAGCACCTGTATTACGGGAATTCCCAGGATGATGCCACGCATCCGAGGATCGCGCAGGATCTGGGTGAACTCCTTTTTCAGCATGGCCAGCAATCGATCGAACATGGATCACCCCAGCCGTTTCTTGAAGGTGGCCACGGCCAGGCCCAGGGTTCCCAGGGCGAAGAGGGCCAGAAAGAGGCACTCCCGCCACAGGGCCTCCAGCCCCGCACCCTTCAAATACAGAGCGCGCAGGAAGTTGATGAAATACCGCGCGGGAACCATGAAGGTGACTCTCTGCAGCACCACGGGGATATTGGCGATATCGAACATGAAGCCCGAAAGCAGAAAGGCCGGCAGGAAGGTGGCCACAAACGCGAGTTGGCTCGCCAGCAATTGCGTTTTGGTGAGGCTGCTGATCAGGATGCCCAGGCCCAGAGACCCCAGGATGTACATGGCGGAAACGCCAAACAGCAGAATCAGACTGCCCCGCATGGGCACTTCGAAAAGATAGTGGCCCGCCACCACCGACAGCAGCATATCCAGCATGCCGATGGCGAAATAGGGCACCAGCTTGCCCAGGATCAATTCGGGCGCCTTCACCGGAGTAGACACCAACTGTTCCATGGTGCCCGTTTCCCATTCCCGGGCCACCGTGAGCGAGGTCAGCAAGGCGGCGATGAGCATGATGATGACGGCGATGAGCCCCGGTACGATGAAGATGCGGGACTCCAGATCCGTGTTGAACCAGGCCCGGGTCCGCAGATCCAGGGGCGTTTCAGGAATCCTGGCCGAGGTCCGCTGCATACGCTTCACGAGCAATGTCTGGGAATGGCTGCGGATGATGGCGTCGGCATAGCCCAGGGCCAGCGTGGTGGTGTTGGCATCGCTGCCATCGGCCAAGACTTGCACTTCCACCGCACGGCCCGAGGCCACGCGGG
>JAIFMW010000170.1 GCA_020048105.1 Deltaproteobacteria bacterium
AAATCTTCGAGCAGCTCCTTTAGGAGATTGAATCCGGGTTGCCCTGTTTGCTCCGATTCTTGTTTGCTCGGGTGCGGTTCACCGCATTTAGTCCCTATGACTCATAGGGTTTGACTCAGGCCATCAACCATGTGATCCAATCTCGGAACGCTTAACTTTTCCATTGCTGATAACACTAGTAAGAATCGGAGATTTCCATGCCCTTGGTTCCCTTGCTTCGCCTCATCCTGCTTCCTGCTTTGGTCCAGGTCACTCCAACTCCAACCGTGCTGTTCGGTCCCTGGTCCGGTGCCATCGAGATTCCAGGCATGGTCCTCGCGATCCAGGTGGATTTCCCGAAGGCCAAAACCGGTTCCGGAACGATCTCCATTCCCGAGCAGCGAATTAAGCAAGTGGCCTTGGCCGACCTGAAGGTGGAAGGGGCGGCGATTTCCTTCCGAATGCCGGGAATTCCGGGGGATCCTTCGTTCCTGGGGCAGCTTCAGGCGGATGGGAGTCTCCGGGGCACCTTCACTCAGGGTGGCAAGCAGTTTCCCTTCGTGCTCAAACCCGGAGCGCTACCGCCTCCGGTCACACCTGCGCCGGTGAAAGCTTTGACGGATCGGGAGCTTTCCTTTCCAGGCTTCAATAACTTCCCCCTGAACGGCACGGTTCGCACCGCGCAGGGACATGGCTATTTTGCGGTGATGGTCGCGGGTTCGGGGCCCACCGACCGGGATTGGTCCAATCCGCTGATTCGCGACCCGCTAACGGGAAAGTTGATTCCCAGCCACGGTGGTCGAGATTTTGCCGGGTGGTTGGCGGAGCAGGGTCTCAGTAGCCTGCGGTGGGACAAGCGTTTCATCGGAAGCAAGGATCCCAAATTGGATATTTCCTTGGACGCTCAGTCCGGGGATATCCGCGCCGCGCTTGCCTTTGCGCGCACGCTGCCGGAAGCCAAGGGCAAGAAAATGCTGCTGGTCGGGCATAGCGAAGGTTCCCTGCTTTCGCTCCTGGTCGCTAAAGATGCCGATGCGCTTCTTCTGCTGGCTATGCCGCCTCAGAGCATGGCCAAAACCATCGTAGAGCAGGTCAAATTGCAGCTTCCCTCGGACCTTGCCGCCGCCAACTTGGCCTATCTCGAAAAGGTTTTTCAGGCCATTCGAGCCAATCAACCCGCGCCCGAGGCGGGCGTCGAGGTCTTTCCCATGTTGGTAACCAACCTCGTCAAGCCCCTGATGCGGGCTGAGAGCCTTGGGTATGTGCGAGATACGCTGGATCTGGATCCCTGGCTTTTGGCTGCGCGGGTGCCGGTGCCCTGTGCAGTGGCTTGGGGCGATCGGGATGTGCAAACGTGGAAGCCTGCCACCCTTCCTGCGACATTCACTGGGGCGGTGATCGAGGTTTCTGGAGCCAACCACGTCTTCAAGCGCGAAACGCGCCCCAAGGCTGGGCTCACGGGTGCCAATGGCGTTTTGGCCTATGGCGACGACACGCCCTTGGCTGATCTTTCGCCGCTGGCGGCATGGTTGAAGGGACTGCACTAGAAGCACCTGATAATCTCAAAAAGCCAATTTGGTTTTCACAGGAGCTTTCATGCGTTTTCGCTTTCTGACCCTTGCCCTTGCCCTGACCGCGATGACATCCTTCGCCGCAGAGCCCGCCAAACCCCGCGTGAAGTTCACCACGGATCTCGGCAGCTTTACGGTGGAACTGGAGCCCGAAGCGGCACCCAAGACCGTGGCGAACTTCCTTACCAATGTGCGTTCGGGCCATTACAAAGGCACAACCTTTCATCGGGTGATCTCCAATTTCATGGTCCAGGGCGGTGGAGTGACGGCAAAGGGTGAAGAAAAGCCGCTGAAGACCAGCGTGGTGAACGAGGCGAAGCTGGCGTCCGAAAAGGGGCTGAAGAATGTCCGTGGCAGCATCGCCATGGCTCGCACCTCCGCACCCCATAGCGCCCGCGCCCAGTTTTTTGTGAACGTGGTGGACAACAAGGGGTTGGATTATCCGGGCACGGATGGTTGGGGTTACTGCGTTTTCGGCAAAGTCGTCGAAGGCATGGAGACGGTCGATGCCATCAAGGTGGTAAAGACGGGCGCTGCCAATAAGCCGCTTGCACCCATCACCATCACTACCGCGGTGGTGGAAGGCGACAAGGCGTCGGCCCCCGCCAAGAAGAAGGCTCCTGGCAAAAAGAAGTAGCTCAGTCCTTTTTTCGAAATTGATTCAGAACGTGAAGCTGAGAATATAGCCAGCTTGGCGCCCCATACCCTCGGGTAGGGCATTAAGGTTTCGTCGCGCGTTTTCGGCATACAAGATGTCTTGGTCGGTCGCATTTTTGACAAAGACTTCGTGCTTGACCTCAATTTTTCCGACTTTGTGATGGAAGCGCAGCGTGGCGTCCATCGTGGTTATGGCTGGAATCTTCTCCATGGCTGGGCCCGTGGCCTCGGTGATATGGCGTGCCGAAATCGAAGTCGAAAAGGCACCCAATTGGCGGGCGAATCCACCCTTGAAATCCCACTTGGGTACCCATAGGTAGTTGTAGCCTTTGCCCGGAATTTCATCGCCGCGGTTACCGGTGGCAAAACCAATATTCAGGAAGAGATTTCCGACTTCCGGTTGTTTGTATTTCAGTTCCACTTCACCGCCCCAGCTCTTTAAGGTGGGGCCGTTAATCGTGGTAACTTCTGTCTCGGTGGGGTGAAGCCTCGAGCGGGTCAATTTGTTCTTGAAGGTGCCATTGAATACTTGGGTCTGAATAAAAAAGCCGCCCTTTGCAAAGAGCCAAGCCACTTCCACGCTTTCAGATGTTTCGGGTTTCACACTGGGATTGCCTTTAAGCACGTTGGCACTGAATACATACTGATCAAACAACGTAGGGGCTCGGAAAGACTGACCCCAGATGAGCTTTATGCTTTGCCTGTTCTCAAGGGCGAACACTGCCGCCACGCGGGAAGAGGTGTTGGTCCCGAAGACTTGGTTATCGGTGTGGCGACTGCCCATGAAAAAGGTCCAGGGCCCGGTTTGATATTGGATTTGACCGAAGGCTGAGTTTTCCCGGACTTCTTTCGGCGTTTGAATATCGTTGAAGAGCGCCTCTCCGGTTGAATTATTCCGGCGCTGGAAGAGCGTTTGTTCGACCATTTGGAAGGTGCCCCCTGCTTCCAGACTGAAATCCGAAGATGGAAGCCAGGTGCCTGATAGCAGGCCATGGGTGCGGGTGCCTTTAATGTGGTTGCCCTGAGCATTGTTGGCTGCTGCGGGGAAAATTCGATACCACCGATCAACGCTGACATCACTTCGCAGGCTGAAGGCTTCGCCAAGCAATTGTTTGTAGCCAAGGTGGTAGAGCTGCCCCTGATTGGAAATCAATTCCTGGGCGCCAAAGGCTTGGCTGAAATTTAGCCCGAAGCTTGTTGCCTGGCTTTCCAATCCATTGAATAAAAAATTTAGCGGCCCCCATTGCGCGTAAAAATTGGCGGTCCGATCGAAGCGGCGTTCATCCATGGTCAAGGTGGCGCGCCCCGAGGGCTTGGGTTCGTCCAGCAGGGTGTAATCGCGGCCAAAAATTCGAGCATCCTGACCGCCCACAAATACGGTCAGTCCTCCGGGCCCTTGGATCGAAGCATTAAGCCCGTACCGGGATCCGCCGCGCACAGAGGCGCCGCCATAAACCTGGGTTTGTGGAAGGTATGACCGGCGCAGCACCACGTTGATGGCTCCGGCATAGGCGTTGGTTCCATAGAGAACCGAGGCCGGTCCCTTCAGAACCTCGATGCGTTCAACGTCTTGGATCGGCACGCGGGAAAGCATGGTCAGGCCTGTGGCGGTATCCCAGGTCTCAGTGCCATTGATGAGGAAAAGCACGCGGTTCATGTAGGCGTCCTGGAGAAGCCCTCGGACGGTGGCAATATCCGTATAGCCCAATGCGCGCACCGTGCGCAGACCGGCCACGAGATTCACGGCTTCTTCAACGGTTTGAATGCCGAAACTCAGCAGAGTGTCTCGATCCAACACCGATACGGTACTGGGACCGCGAAAAACCGTAATTGGAATGTGGCTGCTTACTTCCACCTTGGTATTCAAAAGCGCCGCAAAGGCGTCATCTTGAAGCGAGGGCTTGATCTCCTCCAGGGGTGGAGGGGTGGCTTGCCCCATCAAGAGTTGCCCAAGAAGGGCAGCCAATGTGAGTCGGAGGAGGTGATCAGTCGCCATAACGCCCCCGGCAAAGGGAACCTCCGATGGCTCCCTTCGGTGATTCCCATATATCGGCCGTACTGTCAAAAAAATAAGTTTCTAGGGGCGATCACTTTTAAGTTTCGGTGCTGCGCAAAGCAGAGGAATTAGGGGATTCATTAATAATAATCCCACCACTGCTAAACTTTCACTTCGTCTCAAGGAGTCTCCATGTTCAATCTGACCGGCAAGATCGCACTCGTAACTGGCGCCAGCCAGGGCATCGGCGAAGTCATCGCCAAGGAATTGGCCAGCCAGGGCGCCACGGTTGTCTGTGGAAGCCTTGCCTTTACGGAAGAAGACCTGAAACGTGTGGTGGCTGAGATTCAAGCCACCGGCGGCAAGGCGGATTATGTGCTGCTGAATATGGGTGAGGGCGCCACCGTGCGCGAAGCTGTGAACACCGTGGTCGAGCGCCATGGAGGCTTGCACATCCTGGTCAATAACGCGGGCATCACCAAGGACAAACTCCTGATCCAGATGAAGGAAGAGGAGTGGGATGCGGTGCTGAACATCAATCTGAAGGGCGCCTTCCTGGCCACTCAGGCCGTGGCCAAGCCCATGATGAAGCAACGGTGGGGCCGCATCATCAACATTGCCAGCGTGGTGGGGCAGATGGGCAACGCGGGTCAGGCCAATTATGTAAGCGCCAAGGCAGGCCTCATCGGTCTTACCAAGACCACAGGCCGTGAACTGGCCAGCCGCAACATCACCTGCAACGCCGTTGCTCCGGGCTACATCGCCACGGCCATGACCGACAAGCTCTCCGATGAGGTCAAGGAGAACTTCAACAAGCAGATTCCGCTCGGCCGTATGGGCACGCCTGCTGATATCGCCTCGGCCGTGTGTTTCCTGGCTTCGGAAGAAGCTGGCTACATCACCGGCTGCACCATTCCCGTCAACGGCGGGATGTTGATGCCCTGACATGAACCTAGTTCAAGGCTTGAAAAGCCTACGCCCCCGATGGGCTTGGATTCTTTTAGCCTTCGGGCTTGTCTGGCTGCTAACGCCGCTCTCCTGCAGCGCCAGCGCCACGGGTTGCCTTACGGTTCCGCTGGCCTGGGCCTTCTGGATCGCTTCGTTGGTGCTGACCTTCCTAGGCCTTCGTTGGCTCTGGCGCAAATTGCTCTTCAAGGTTTCCCGACGGCTTTGGGTGATCCTGCTGCTGGTCTCGCTATTGCCAGTGATGACGCTGACGACCTTTTACCTGGCCTTCGCGTGGCTGGGGTTGGGGGCGCAGGTCAGTCGTTCCATTCAGGGCAATATCAAGCAGTACGAAAATGC